>CADBMQ010000172.1 GCA_902795765.1 Oscillospiraceae bacterium
AAAAATAAAAAAACGGGTATTGCTACCCGTTTTTATGTATTTGCAAATGCATAAACGACAAAATAAACCGTGAAAAAACACAGTTATGTCAGCAAAGCAAAACGTAAATTACTTGAATTTACGTTTACGAGCAGCCTCAGATTTCTTCTTACGCTTAACCGAAGGTTTCTCGTAATGCTCTCTTTTGCGAACCTCCTGAATGACACCGTCTCTTGCGGTTGCTCTTTTAAAGCGACGAAGAGCGTTCTCCAAGGATTCATTCTCTTTTAAACGAACCTGACTCAATACAATTCCCTCCCTCCGCATATTATGCAGGGGTCTATAAAATAGTCCAAAAATATTTTATCACAATCGGGCACAAAAGTCAACAAAAAATTTCAAAAATTATTGATTACTTTATGTCAACACTCGCAAATCGGCAAAAAAGAGCCTAAATCCACGAGACTTCCAGAAGTTGTTATTATTTTGACATCATATTTCGACAAATAACTTTCTATTTTTTTATAATCTCTGTGTTTAGTAATATCACCGAAGAACAACATTTCTTTTGGGCTTATTAGTCCACCACATCCGCCAATAAATCCATAGTCATATCCTTCGAGTTTTATTCCGTTCGGCTGAATGTATAAGCAGTCTATTCCCGACTGCAATACTGCTTTTTCAATTGAGCGATCACAAGTTATTATTGCACTTTCATTTACCGGTAAGGTTGAGCATTTTGAATAACCTTGCGGTGTGAAAATTAAATTAAAGTTTTTGCGTTTTAAGTGTTCAACCAACTGACTGTCGGCAGTTTTTGGATTTAAAATTGCATTTTTTCCAAACACTGCAACATTCAATCTGCTGTCATACGGATACTTTGTTGAAAGTCCACCGACTTCTACCACTTGCATACCGATTTTTTTTAACGAATTTGTCAACTCCGCTTGTTCGATTGAAACAAATGCAGTATCTTCGACAACACATACATTCACATCTGCGTGAGATGATATTGGACTGTCGATTTTCGGATTAGCGTTTACTTTTAAGATTTCGACTCCATCTATGTAGGGACACTCGGCACTCGCAAGAGCAAGTTTCACCCTGCTTTGCGGTATGAGTGTCTTTGATAATAATTTCATATAATACTTCCTTTTTAATCGCTCGATAGTGCATCTACGGGTTTAAGGCTTGATGCTTTATACGCAGGATAGCACCCGAAGATTGCTCCTGCAATTGCACTACATACGGCACATAGTAGGATTGATTTAATACTCAACTCAATATAGCCGAGAAAGATATACGAGCCTATTGCACCGATTACTGCACCTACCACACTCCCGATTATACCGCCGAGAGTACAAATAGTCAATGCCTCGACCAAAAATTCGAGCATTATCGTTCCTCTGCTCGCTCCAAGTGCTTTCTTTATACCGATTTCGTTTGTGCGTTCACTTACTGACGAAAGCATTACAGTCATAATTGATAATCCCGATACCACAAGTGACACTCCTGCTATTGCCGACAAGACAAGCGTTACTACTGATAGCATTTTGCTAAGTGACTCACGTTGTGCCGACACGTTTTCAACTGTGACTGTTGTGTTTATGCTTTCAAACTCACGTTCTATTGATTTACATAGTTTTTCTGTTTCTGCATCTGTTGACTGGACTGCTATCCAACTAAATCCCGAGGTTGACTGTGCGACTTGAAGGCTCGTGCAAGGTGCGTAGACAAAGTATGGCGCAAATGAACCAGAAACGCTTTTTAGAATTCCGCTATCTGCTTCACAAACTCCGATTACTTCGCAATTTACTGTGCCATTATCGAATTTTAATGTGACCGTTTCGCCAAGCGCATAATCTGTGTCGAATAGCTCTTCCGCAAGTAATCGATCAATCATACAAACATCTCGACAATTCGCTATGTCATCTGCGTTGACCGCTCTGCCGTAGATTGGTTTTGCGGTTATAATGAAATCTGCGTTGCCGTCAATTCCCCAAATGTATGAACGAGCCGTGTTGCTTTTCGCACTCGCACTCGAATACATTCCAACCATTGGTGCAACTTTCTCTACTCCGTCAATTTTTGATATAAGTTCGGCATCTTCCCTTTGCAACTGTTCGTCACAATTGACTGAAATGCCGTTTAATCCCATACTATCAAGTTCACGATTCACGGCAGTTGTGCCGACTGTTCCAAGTGTGGTAATAAGCATCACACAGGCTGCCGAAACGGCTACACCGACTACTGATAGTGTTGTTCTCATTCGTTTATGCAGAAAGCCTTTAAGTGAAAATAAAAAAAGCCTCGACATTAACGCACCGCCTTCACATTGACATTGACACTAATGGTATCCGAATCAATATCTAATGCATTTTCAACCACATTTTCTCCTTTTACAAGTCCTTTTTCAACATTATATTTTTCGCCATTCGCTTTGGCAGTCACACTTCTTCTAACTGCCTTGTTATCATTAACCACCCAAACATATTCTCCGTTAGAGTCCGTTCCGACTGCCGATTTTGGCAATGATAATGTGCTTTTATTATCAGACACGCAGATTTTTGCTTTGACTGTGAAATTTGGTCGCAAAATCGAGTCGGGCTCGCTTATTTTGACGGTAACAGGCAAACATACACTTCCACTTTGAACAGCCGCCTCTGCCGATAACGCATTTATTTCGCCTTTATATGTTTTTCCTTTAAATGCACTTCCTGTCAACTCTACCAGCTGACCTTTTTTCACGTGTGAAACATCGTTTTCGGGAATATTTACAAGCGCAGTTAATGTATCTATATCAGTATAAGTTATAAGCATCTGCTCAGCAAACACCAATGTTGTTATATCGGCGATTTGATTTACAGTTCCACTATACTCGGCAGTTATTTCGTTATCATCGGCTGAAATCATAACAACATCACCTTTTTTTACATAGTCGCCGATATTAACACAAAGTTCTTTTATATATGTGTCTTTTTTTGCGTTTTGCGTCAACATCGCACCTTTGACTATC
>CADBMQ010000173.1 GCA_902795765.1 Oscillospiraceae bacterium
ATTCGTGAGGCAGGTATAACTGTTCCTATTGTTCCAGGTATTATGACAATTACGAATGCAAATCAAGTTGAACGTTCGATAAAACTTTCAGGTTCGTTTATGCCACAAAGATTTAAGAGCCTTGTCGATAAATTTGGCTCAAATCCTGCTGCTATGAAACAAGCCGGAATTGCTTATGCGACAGATCAAATAATTGATTTGTACGCGAATGGAATTAAGAATGTTCACGTTTATTCGATGAACAAACCTGATGTTGCAGAGAAAATTTTAAGCAACTTGTCAGATATTTTGGGATAATGGATAATTTGTTAAATGTAAAGTTTTTCAATCAACCCGAAATAAACAAGCGTGAAATACTGCGCTATTCAGGTTGTGAAAAAGATGATGAGAATATCAGTAAACTTATCGACGAAATGCTTGATGAATCACTTGACAAGTTAACATATTCGGTATGTTGGCGTCGTTTTCCGGTTAAAAGAAATGGCGATTACATAGATTTAGGTTTTACAAAGGTTAAGTCAAAATCACTCGAAATTAACTTGCGTGAGTGCAATGAAATAATCCTTTTTGCAGCGACTGTCGGGTTTGAAATTGACCGATTGATTAAGAGATATAGCAAATTATCTCCATCAAAGTCGCTTATTCTGCAAGCAATCGGTGCAGAGCGTGTCGAGAGTTTATGCGATGTATTTTGTAATGAACTATCTGACAAATTTGATTGCCGTCCTCGATTCAGTCCGGGGTATGGTGATTTGCCGTTAAGTATGCAAAAAGATGTAATAAGTGCACTTGATTGTACAAGAAAAATTGGAATAGTATTAAATGAAAATTTACTTATGTCACCGTCAAAATCAGTTACGGCGATAGTTGGAATAAAAAGTTAGCAGGAGAGAGTTTATGGGCTTTCGTGAGTTTTTGAACGAAAATATAGTTTATCTTGATGGTGGAATGGGAACGATGCTTCAAAAAAGTGGGCTTCCGACAGGTGAGTTACCTGAAAAATGGAACATATCCAATTCCGATGTGATAAAGTCTATTCATAAAATGTATTATGATGCAGGCAGTAACGTTGTAAGCACTAATACTTTTGGCGCAAATTCGCTGAAATTCAGCGATGATGAACTTGAAAATATTATCAGTTCAGCAATCAAAAATGTAAGAAATGCTTCAAAAGAAAGTTTAGGTGCTCAAACGAAATTTGTTGCACTTGATATTGGCCCGACAGGCAGACTTTTGAAGCCGTTTGGAGATTTAGGCTTTGAAGATGCAGTTGAAATATTTGCGAAAACTGTAAAACTAGGTGCGAAATATGGTGCTGACCTCGTAATCGTTGAAACAATGAACGATAGTTACGAAACGAAAGCAGCCTTACTTGCCGTTAAAGAAAACTGCGATTTGCCTGTTATTGTTTCTAATGCTTACAGCGAAGATGGTAAACTTATGACGGGTGCAACTCCCGAAGCAATGGTTGCAATGCTTGAAGGAATGCATGCAGACGCCATTGGTGTTAATTGTTCACTTGGTCCCCAAGCCTTAATGCCTGTTGTGGAAAAGTATTTGGAATATTCATCTATCCCTGTTATAGTAAAACCAAATGCTGGACTTCCGAAAAGTGTGAACGGCGAAACAATATACGATGTTGATGCAGTTGAGTTTTCAAAAGTTGTTCGTGAAATGGTTGAAAAAGGTGTTCGTGTAGTAGGTGGATGTTGTGGCACAACTCCTGATTATATAAGCGAACTTTGTAAAGTTACAAATAATTGTAAGCCTTGTGAAATTCAAAAAAAGCACAAAACTATTATTTCGTCATATACACACGCAGTTGAGTTTGATATTGATCCGATTCTTATTGGTGAAAGAATTAATCCGACAGGAAAGAAACGCTTTAAAGAGGCTCTTCGTGAAAATGACATTGATTATATTTTAAAAGAAGGATTAAATCAACAAGAACGAGGTGTTCACGTTCTTGATGTGAATGTTGGTTTACCAGAAATTGACGAACCTGCAATGCTTGAAAATGCTGTTTGCGAGTTACAGGCAATAATTGATTTACCGCTCCAAATTGATACATCGGACGAGATTGCAATGGAAAGAGCATTGCGTCGTTACAATGGTAAGGCAATGATAAACTCGGTAAACGGTAAAGAAGAGAGTATGAAGTCGGTATTTCCGCTTGTAAAGAAATACGGTGGACTTGTTGTTGCGTTAACGCTTGATGAGAGTGGTATACCCGAAACGGCTGACGGCAGATTTGAAATTGCTAAGAGAATTATTAAAACTGCCTCTGAATACGGAATTTCGAAGGATGATATAATTTTCGATACACTTGCCATGACAGTTAGCGCAGACAAAGATGCCGCAAATGTGACACTTAATGCACTTCGCAAAATCCACGATGAACTTGGTTGTCATACGTCACTTGGCGTGTCAAATGTTTCGTTTGGATTACCTAACAGAGATGCCGTGAATAGTACATTTTTCGCACTTGCACTCGAAAACGGCTTGTCTGCCGCAATTATGAATCCATATTCAGTTGATATGATGAAAGTATATTATTGCTATCGTGCGTTGCACGGATTTGATGCAAATTGTACTGATTATATTGACTTCGCATCAACCATTTCAACGGTAGAAACACAAACTGTTGCAACTGTGAAAAAAGATGAAGATGATAACATTTCGCCTTTAACACACGCAATAATCAAAGGTCTTAAAGATAAAGCGGCAGATATTACCGAGCAGTTGCTTATAGACCACAATCCGCTTGAAATTGTAAACGATGAAGTTATACCTGCACTTGACATTGTCGGAAAAGGATTTGAGGAGAAAAAAGTATATCTCCCTCAGTTGCTTATGAGTGCAGAAGCAGCAAAATCGGCGTTTGAATGTGTAAAAGCAAAAGTTTCAACCAATGATAGTGCAAACAAAGGAAAGGTTGTTATTGCCACTGTAAAAGGCGATATTCACGATATTGGCAAAAATATTGTTAAACTTTTGCTTGAAAACTATGGTTATGATGTTATCGATCTTGGCCGTGATGTTGATGAGCAGGTTGTTGTTGATGAAGTTGTTCGCACCAAAGCACCACTTTTGGGACTTAGTGCGTTGATGACAACAACTGTTCCGGCAATGGAACGCACTATAAAACTTGTTCGTGAACAAGCACCTTGGTGCAAAGTTGCAGTCGGTGGAGCAGTTTTAACACAAGAATATGCAGATAGCATTGGTGCTGACAAGTATTCAAAAGATGCAATGGAAACTGTTAGATATGCAGAAGAAATAATGTAATATTTTTAAAGTGGTAACTGAAATTCAAGTTACCACTTTATTTTTTTAATAAAATATGATATAATAAATTAATTAAATTATTAAGGAGGTCATCTTTTGGATCACTTTGAACTACACTCGAAATTTAAGCCGACAGGTGACCAACCTGAAGCGATAAAAGCACTTACAGATAACATAAAATCTGGAAAACGAGAGTCTGTTTTGCTTGGTGTAACAGGTTCAGGTAAAACATTCACTATGGCGAATGTTATTGCGAATTTAAATAGACCAACACTCATACTCGCACACAATAAAACTCTTGCGGCACAATTATGCAGTGAATTTAAAGAGTTTTTTCCAAACAATGCTGTTGAGTATTTTGTTTCATATTATGACTACTATCAACCCGAGGCTTATATCCCTAATACAGACACTTATATAGAAAAAGACTCTGCAATAAATGACGAGATAGATAAGCTTCGCCATAGCGCAACATCTGCTTTGTTTGAACGGCGTGATGTAATAATTGTTGCGTCTGTTTCTTGTATTTACTCGCTTGGTGCACCTATTGACTATAAAAATATGGTCATTTCGCTTCGCCCAGGAATGCGAATTGAACGTGATGTTTTAATTAGACGACTTGTTGAACTGCAATACGAGAGAAACGATATGAACTTTATTCGCAATAAGTTCCGAGTTCGTGGAGATATTGTTGAGATTTTTCCTGCAAGTAATAGCGAAAATGCAATTCGAGTTGAATTTTTTGATGATGAAATTGATAGGATAAGTGAAATTCATGTTCTAACAGGAGATACTATAAATACATTGTCACATATTGCAATCTATCCTGCATCGCATTATATTGTGCCTCGTGAAAAGATGATTGACGCTGTGCACGAAATTGAGCG
>CADBMQ010000174.1 GCA_902795765.1 Oscillospiraceae bacterium
CGTGTTCATTAGGTGAAACATAGGTTGTACAAGCGAGAAGCTCTGCCGGTAATTTATCGGACGGTGCCGGATTAAGCATAACCGGTACCCGGCATCTTTTGCATATTTGGCTACTGCGCAGTTGATTTCCATCGGGATTTCAAGTTGGAGCATTACCATATCGTAATTTTTAATGTCATCTTTCAAGAATGCCACATCATCAAGTGTGATGTCCATATTTGCGGCAGGAATAATGAGAATTCGGTTTTCGTTGCCGTTTTCATTCGACTGAATTTGGATATTGGCAACACCTGTTGAGCAAGTTTAGCTGACGTAAACTTTCGACACATCAACTCCCGACTGCTTTGCTAAATCAACGAGAGTTTTGCCCATATCGTCGTCGCCAACTTTTCCAACCATTGTAACTGCTGCGCCAAGTCTTGCTGCTTGAACGGCTTGGTTTGCACCTTTACCGCCTGCTGCGGTTTTGAAAAGTTCGCCAGACACGGTTTCACCCGCATTTGGAAATCTTTTCGTTGTCGCAATTAAGTCCATATTCATACTGCCGACTACAAGGATTTTCGGTTTCTTATTCATAATGTGCCTCCACATTTTTCTTTTAGTATAACATTATTTTTTGTGGTTGTCAATTAAAACGCTATCCCTCTTGCTGAGTTTTGCAAAGTTCATAATACAAGCCTTTTTTCGCCATAAGTTCATCGTGCGTTCCGCTTTCGACTATTTCGCCATCTTTTACGAACATTATGCGGTCGCAGTTGCGAATTGTCGAAAGTCTATGTGCGATTATGAACGAGGTTCTGTCCTTCAACAGATGATTTATTCCCTTTTTGAGCATAAACTCGGTTTTTGCGTCTATGTTTGAAGTTGCTTCGTCAAGTATGAGCATTGACGGATTGGAAAGCATTGTTCGTGCAAGTGAGATAAGTTGCTTTTCGCCCTGCGAGAGTTGACCGCCTTTTTCGGATACGAATGTGTTATATCCATTTTCCATTTTCATTATTATTTCATCGACACATACTGCTTTTGCCGCTGATTTCACTTCCTCGTCCGTTGCGTCAAGTCTGCCATAGCGAATATTGTCGGCTATTGTTCCCGAGAAGATGAAACTATCCTGCATCATTACTGAAACATTTGAGCGAAGTGATTTGATTGAGATGTCCTTTATTGGTATGCCGTCGATTAGAATTTCGCCCGAAGTTGTATCGTAAAATCGGGAAATAAGACTCACAATTGTCGTTTTGCCCGAACCCGTTTGTCCGACAAATGCGGCCGACTCGCCTTTATTTATTTTGAATGACACATTTTTGAGAACGGGTACGCCTTTTTCATATTCAAAGCACACGTCATCGAAAGTGACAATACCCTGCATATTCTCGATATCACGAGAATTTTCGCCATCCTTTATTTCAATAGGCTCATCAAGTGTTTGGAAGATGCGTTCGAGATAGCTTATTGTTGTTAGGAAGTCATTATAGAGATTTGCGAGGTTGATTATCGGTTGCCAAAATCTGCTCGCATAGGTTGCCATTGCGATTAGCACACCCACTTCGACACTCGGCTTGAAAATCAGAATACCGAAGATATAGACAAGTGCAACTACAACCTGTTGCAGAATTTCGGTTATCGGGGTAAGAAGATTGATATACAAGCACATTTTATACCACGCTTTGCGATAGATTGCGTTGAGCGTTTCATATATGCTCATATTCTCCTCTTGGCGATTGAATATTTGCGAAACTTTTACACCCTCGATATGCTCACACGAGTATGCCGTCAAATTCGAGTTTTTATTGTTGAACATAAACAACGTTTTCTTTTGGCGGTTTTTCAACAGGAACACAACAAGCATTAGCGGTGGTATGCCAAGGCAGATTACAAATGCAAGTTTTGTATCGAGCAAGAACATATATATCGCTATGAAGAAGATGTCGAGTATGCTGATTAGTGTGTTTACTATACCATTTGAAAGTGTGTTCGACAGGTTGTTTACATAGTTTACAACTCGGACTAAAATTTTGCCGTGCGGTCGGCTGTCGTAATACGAGAACGGCAATTTTTGAAGATGTGTGAACACATCCATTCGTATATTATAGACCATTTTTTGACCGACTTTTGCCATTATAACTCCTCGCACGGCTTCAAGCACCGCTGAGAAAATCATCACGCTTATTGATATGATTGCAAGGTGGACGAGCATTTTTACATCGCTATTTGGAATTGCTTCGTCAAGTGCTTTTGATAGCATTAACGGTAGGAGTAATGACAAAAGTGACGCACATGTCGAGATTAGCAATGCGAAAAGCATCGGCTTTATATGCGGTTTTACATAGACGAGCGAACGTTTTAATTTCGAGAAGTCGAATTTTCTTTCGAGTTCTTCATCTACGGCATAGGTATTTCGTGCCATTATAAATCACCTCCCGTAAATTCGGGCAGATTTTCTGTTCCTTGGATTTCGCAAATATCACGGTAATAG
>CADBMQ010000175.1 GCA_902795765.1 Oscillospiraceae bacterium
CGAAGATTTCGAGATTTATACAACCTATGAAGACACATACCATACAAAGCCAAACCCCGATTATTATTTGGAAGTCGCAAATCGACTTGGCGTTAAGCCCGAAGAGTGTCTTATGGTTGGAAATGATGTAGGCGAAGATATGGTAGCAGAAAAGGTTGGTATGAAAGTCTTTTTGCTAACCGACTGTTTAATAAACAAAAACAATGATGACATTTCGAAGTACCCGAATGGAGATTTTGATAAACTGTCCGAGTACATAGAAAACATTTAGTCGGAGGAAATGTATGAATGAATATGTAATTTGCACCGATTCTGCGTGTGATATTCGAGAGAATGTTCTCAAAGAATGGGGAGTTCCGTCATGGGATTTGACATTTAAATTTGATGGTAGCGATAAAGAGTATATCGAAAGTGATATTTCCATAAAAGAATTTTACGATAAAATGCGTAATAAAGCAGTTGCAAAAACATCTGCAATCAATCCCGATACTTTTAGAGAAAAGTTTGAAGAAATACTCAAACAAGGCAAAGACATTTTGTATTTGGGATTTTCTTCGGGACTCAGCACAACTTATAACTCTGCAAGAATTGCAGCAGAAGAACTCAGCGAAGACTATCCCGATAGCAAAATTTCGGTGGTAGACGGCTTGTGTGCTTCGGCAGGTCAAGGGCTTTTTGTGTATCTCGTGCTTCAAAAGTCGAAAGAGGGATTAAGCCTTGACGAATTGACAGAATACGCAGAAAACTTAAAACTCAAAATCTGCCATTGGTTCACAGTTGACGATCTTGTTTATTTAAAGCGTGGTGGACGTGTTAGTCCGGCAGTAGCTTTTGTCGGGGGTATTCTCGGTATAAAACCCGTGCTTCATGTTGACGATGAAGGTCACCTTATCAATGTTAGCAAAGCGAGAGGAAGAAAAGCATCAGTTGAGGCTTTGGTTCAAAAATACGGAGAACTCGCAACAGAAAAAGACGGAATTGCTTTTATCAGCCATGCTGATTGCCTTGATGACGCAGAGTCATTGAAGGCACAACTTGTAGAGGAATACGGTGCAAAAGTTGAAATAATAACCGATATCGGCCCTGTAATCGGCGCACATGCCGGCCCGGGTACAATAGCACTTTTCTTTGTTGGAGATCACAGATAAGGCGGTAATGCTATG
The DNA here is from genome assembly GCA_902795765.1 of Oscillospiraceae bacterium. Taxonomy (GTDB): domain Bacteria; phylum Bacillota; class Clostridia; order Oscillospirales; family Acutalibacteraceae; genus RUG14109. The sequence continues at coordinate 1,164 of CADBMQ010000175.1, forward strand.
ATAAAAATAATGATAGACTCTTCTGCCGATTGCAGAAATCCTGAATTATACGATATTTTCGTGCCGATTTCGGTTAATATTGACGGCAAGGATTATTTAGACGGAGTTGACCTTGGATCAGACGCTTTTTATAATCTCCTTGCGTCTGCAAAGGAATTTCCGCATACATCTCAACCGTCTCCCGACTACTTTTTGAAAAATTTTGAAAAAGCAAAAGCAGACGGTGACGAGATAATCTATTTTGCACTTTCCTCGGCGCTTAGCGGTACATATCAAAGTGCTTGTATCGCAAAAGATATGGTTGATTATGACGGAGTTTATGTCGTAGACACGCAGAATGCTACTCATATGATAGAAATTCTGTTGAGATACGCAAATAAACTCATCGCAGACGGATTTTCTGCAAAGGAAATTTTTGAAAAGTGCGAAGAAGTTAAGACAAGAATACGAGTTTATGCAGGTGTTGACACTCTCGAATACCTTGTAAAAGGCGGTAGAGTTAGCAGAACAGCAGGATTTGTCGGCACACTTGCAAACATCAAGCCTATTATCACCGTCACAGTTGACGGTCGAGTTGAAGCAATCGGCAAGGCACTCGGTTTTGCAAAAGCAGTTCAAACAGTTGTCGATAAAGTGAAAAAGTTTGAAGTTGACGAAGAATTTCCGGTTCGCACACTTTATACATACGGCGAAGAAAACTGCGATAAACTCGAAGATAAGCTCAAAGAGAACGGATACGAAATCGAGGGCAGAGATCAAATCGGTCCGACAATCGGAACGCACCTCGGTAACGGAGTTTACGGAGTGTATTTTGTTGAGAAAAAGTAGTTTTCGGATAGAAAATTAAAAATTTAATACGAATGTCAAAAATGACGACTGTTCAAAAAAACGCAGTCTTTTTATTTGACCAATTCTTGCAAAGCCTTTATTTAAGCCAACTCTACTATTGGTAGAGTTGGCTTTTTTAATTCTACTAACTGTTTTTCGTCATTCTACTCCATTTAAAAAAAGAATTAGAGTTGCGTTTTGATGAAAGACATTGCCATATTGATTGTGGCAATATATAATATGCGTATCGTGTTGAAAACGAGTATGAAAAAGGAGAAACAAATGGAGAATTACAAAATCGTTGCAGACTCATCTGCGGATATATTATCGATAAAAGATGTAGCATTTTCTTTTGCACCGCTTAAAATTATCACAAGCGAAAATGAGTATGTTGATAACTCTGATTTGAATGTTGCTGATATGATAAATACACTTTTCAAATATAAGGGCAAGTCGTCAACTTCTTGCCCGAATGCAGAAGATTGGCTCGATGCATTTGGCGACAGCGAGAATATTTTTTGTGTGCCGATTTCAAAAAATATGTCGGGTTGCTATAATACGGCTATTATTGCGAAAGAGCTTTACGAGGAAAAGCACCCCGATAGAAAGGTGTTTGTGCTTGATACACTAAACGCAGGACCTGGACTCAAACTGATGATTGAAAAGTTGTGCGAACTCATAAAGTCGGGCAGAGATTTTGATGAAATCTGCACCGAAATTATGAGCTACCAAAAACAGGTTTCACTTGTTTTCGCACTTGAATCGGTACGCAATTTTGCTAATAACGGCAGAATTAACCCGATAATCGCAAAGACTGTCGGACTTCTCGGCATTCGCATTTTATCAAAAGCGAGCGAGCAAGGTGAAATACAAATAATTGATAAGTGCAGGGGAGAGGAAAAAGCATTAAACCACCTCTCGAAGCTCGTTTTTGAGAACGCAAAGGCAGACGGCAAGATACGCATCTCGCATTGCTTGAACGAGTCAACTGCAATAAAACTTCGTGTGAAAATTTTAGAGCAACTACCCAACGCAGATATAGAAGTGTACGATTGCCGTGGACTTTGTGGGTTCTATATGGAAAAAGGCGGAATATTAGTCGGGTATGAAAACAAGTAAATGGTAGACACTTTTGTATCTACCATCATCGCATCATTTAAAAATTTATATCATAACGACATATAAACACATTAAGCAATAAAAAAGCAGTACCACCAAAGTGATACTGCAAAAATGGTCGAGGCGACAGGATTTGAACCTGCGGCCTCTGCGTCCCGAACGCAGCGCTCTACCAAACTGAGCCACGCCTCGACATACGACTTGATTATTATATTATAAAAAATTGGTTTTGTCAAGTAGTTAAATTAAAATTTTTAAGATTACAAGAAAAAAGCGTGACCTTTTAGCCACGCTTTTCGTAGAATAAGTAAATTATTCAGCTGATTTCTTGTTCAAAACTGCACCGATAAGATAAAGTACCGGAAGAACGAGACCTAAGAGAGTCGACCAAACGCTGAATCCATCGGGATATGTGATAGCCATAACAATGTTGGAAATAACATTTACAGCAATAACAATCACACCCCAAATGAAGCAAGTGTTAGCCTTCTCAGGTTTCTTAGCGTTAGCAACACCGATGATACCTGCAACGAATTCAGCAACAACGCCAACGAATCCGAGAACAACTGCAATCCAAACAGTGGGAGAAATATCAGAGGTAACTGTACCAAAGCTAACATTTGACTCCGCAGCAACACCGAGAGCAGCGATACCAGCAGCCAATACGATTTCAAGAATCAATGCGATTGCACTGAAAATGATCATAAGGATACCGGTAACCTTAAGAAATTTTGCACCTTTCATAACATAATCCTCCTATTTAAATTTTATATTAAGCTCAAAAATTGAGCATAATACCATATATCGTGTATTTATTATATCAAATGTGATAGATAATGTCAATCTTTTTTTATAAAAACATAAAAAACAACAATATTCCACTTGACATTTAAAGTCTAATAGGTTATAATAGTTAAGCCGCTTATTGTGGGCATTAGAAAAGTGAGTTCAAACTCCGCCCAAGGATAGCGAGTCTTAAAAAGGTAGGTAAAGTAGAATGTACGCAATTTTTGAAACCGGCGGAAAGCAGTACAAAGTTTCCGAGGGCGACGTAGTTTTCGTTGAGAAGCTCGTAGCAGACGAGGAAAGCGAAGTAGTGTTCGACAAGGTTATCGCAGTTGGCGGTGACGAATTCAAGGTAGGTTCACCTTACGTTGACGGTGCAAAGGTTATAGCTAAGGTTGCTAAACAGGGCAAAGGCAAGAAACTCACAGTTTTCACCTATAAACCCAAAAAGAGCGAGAAGCGTAAACTTGGTCACAGACAGCCGTATACTAAACTTGAAATAGTTTCGATCGGCTAATGATCAAAGTCGTTTTTTATAAGAAAAACGAATTGATTTCGGGGTTTGATATAAAAGGTCACGCAACGATTGACGAAAACGATTTCGAAGGTTCGCTTGTATGCTCGGCAGTTTCGAGTGCCGCAATTATGACGGCTAATACAATAACCGAGATAATCGGCGATACGGCAGAAATAAAGGTGTCTGACGGTGCGTTGTCGCTTAGATGTGCAGATGCTGAAAAGTGCAATAAAATATTGCAAGGCTTAGTATTACATTTATGCGATCTCGAACAGCAATATCCCGAAAAGATTTCAATTATTACAAAAACAGAATGAATCCAGAAAGGAAAGTGTCTAATATGATCCGTGTAAACATTCAGTTGTTCGCTCATAAAAAAGGTATGGGTTCTACCAAGAACGGTAGAGATTCCGAATCCAAGCGTCTTGGCTTGAAGAGAGCGGACGGTCAGTTCGTACTCGCAGGCAACATTCTTGTTCGCCAAAGAGGTACTCATTTCCATCCCGGCACCAACGTTGGTAAGGGCTCAGACGATACTTTGTTCGCTTTGGTAGACGGCAAAGTTAAGTTTGAAACATTCGGCGCAGGCCGCAAGAGAGTAAGCGTATACGCTGAACAATGATTGAAGTGAGATGCGGTCAGTAATCTGACCGCATTTTTCTTTTGAAAGGAAGATAGATTTGTTTATAGATACCGCAAAAATCTACGTTAAAGCGGGCAACGGCGGTAATGGAGCAGTAACGTTCCACCGTGAAAAATACGTTGCAAACGGCGGTCCTGACGGTGGCGA
>CADBMQ010000176.1 GCA_902795765.1 Oscillospiraceae bacterium
GACGCAACGTACAAGCACTTTTGAGTGCAGGATAAATCTTCGCAGGACGCAAGTTCGTATAAAGTTCCAAAGCTGAACGAAGTCCAAGCAACGCTTTTTCAGGACGCTTATCGCCAGGTAAGTTATCCCATTTTGGACCACCTACTGCACCAAGCAAAACACTATCGCTCGCCTTACAGCCGTCAATAGTTTCTTGAGGAAGCGGAATGCCATATTCATCAATTGCCGCACCACCTGCAAGATATGATTTAAATTCAAAATTATGTCCGAATTTTTCTGCTACTTTTTCAAGAATTGCTACCGCTGAATCTACAATTTCAGGACCAATTCCGTCACCTTTTACAAGAGCAATTTTATAATTCATTTTCAGCACTCCTTTGATTTAACATATTTAAGCAAACCGCCATTTTCGATAATTTTGTTGATAAAAGGTGGGAATGCAGTTGCTCTAAATGTTTCACCTGTTGTTTTATCTTTGATGACACCTGTACCAAAGTCAACTTCGACATCATCGCCATTGTTGATTTTTTCAGCAGCCTCGGCGCACTCCAAAATCGGAAAACCAATATTGATAGAATTGCGATAGAAAATTCGAGCAAAACTCTTTGCAATAACGCACGAAATACCTGCTGCACGAATTGAAATCGGAGCATGCTCACGAGATGAGCCACAGCCAAAGTTTGCCCCGCCTACCATAATATCTCCTGCTTTTACATTTTTGACGAAATCTTTATCGATATCTTCCATACAATGCTTTGCAAGTTCTTCGGGAGAGGGTGCGTTAAGATAACGAGCAGGAATGATAACATCAGTATCTACATTATCGCCATATTTAAAAACTTTTCCGTTTATCATTTCAATCTTCCTTTCAATCAAGTGTAGGTGCTGCAACACAGCCAGCAATAGCAGATGCTGCTGCAACTGCGGGACTTGCAAGAATTACTTCACTTTCAACGTGTCCCATTCTGCCGACAAAATTGCGGTTTGTTGTTGTAACCGCACGCTCACCTGCACTCATACATCCCATATGGCCGCCAAGGCAAGGACCGCATGTCGGAGTCGACAAAGCACAACCTGACTCAATAAAAATCTCTGCAAGACCTTCTTTAATGCATTGCATATAAATTTCCTGTGTTGCAGGAATTACAATGCAACGAACACCTTTGGCAACCTTTTTATCTTTGAGAATTTCAGCTGCAATGCGCAAATCGGAAATTCTGCCGTTTGTACAGGAACCAATGACAACCTGATCAATCGGCAAACCTGCAACTTCATATACAGTCTTTGTATTAGACGGCAAATGAGGTAACGATACGGTAGGTTTTAGAGTTGACAAGTCGATTGTGACAACACTCTCATACTCAGCATCTTCATCTGCCTCATATACTTTAACAGGACGCTTGAATCTATCTTTAACATACTCCATAGTCTTTTCATCAACCGGGAAAATACCGTTTTTACCACCTGCTTCGATAGCCATATTTGCTATTGTGAAACGGTCATCCATAGACAGCTCGCTGACACCCTCGCCCGTAAACTCAATGGACTTATACAAAGCACCGTCTACACCAATCAAGCCAATAAGGTGCAAAATAACATCTTTACCGCTAACAAACTCAGGCATTTTACCTTTAAGTTCAACTTTTATAGCACTTGGAACTTTAAACCAGTTCTCTCCTGCAACCATACCGGCAGCCATGTCAGTTGAGCCAACGCCTGTCGAAAATGCACCAAGCGCACCGTATGTGCAAGTATGCGAATCTGCACCTATAATACAGTCGCCAGGTCCAACAATACCCTTTTCAGGCAACAATGCGTGTTCAATTCCGACCTCTCCAACATCATAAAAGTGAGTGATATTATGCTTATGGGCGAAATTACGGGCTGTTGCACATAGTTCAGCAGATTTTATATCTTTACAAGGTGTATAGTGGTCAAGTACGATAGCAATCTTATCCTTGTCGAACACCTTTGTAAATCCTGCATTTTCAAAAACTCCGATTGCTACGGGAGTTGTAACATCATTGCCGAGAACAATATCAAGTTTTGCTTCGATTAAATCGCCAGCCTTGACTTGATCCAAACCCGCATGAGCTGCGAGTATTTTTTGTGTCATTGTCATTCCCATAATGTGAAAATCCTTTCGTTTACTTATTCTCTGCTGATTGCAGTTTGTTTATAGCATTAATATACGCAACGATACTTGCCTCAATAATATCAGTTGAAAGACCTCTACCAACATAAGTTTTATTACCACAAGTAAGTTTAACTTTAACATCACCAAGGGTATCTTTACCCTCTGAAATCGAGTTAATAGTGTATATATCAAATGTATGTTCAGGCGGATTGATAATGTTATCTATTGCCTTAAACGAAGCATCAATCGGGCCGTCACCAAGACTTACTCCCTCAAACTTCTCGCCATCTTTCAAAAGACAAACTGTTGAAGTTGATGTAGTGAAGTTACTTGTGTGAACTGCAAACCAATCAAGTGAATATCCGTCAGTAGTTGTCGGCTCTTCAACTGCTGATTTATGCATAACGATTGCTTCGATATCAGCATCGTTGATTGTCTTTTTCTTGTCACACAACGCTTTAAACTCTGCAAAGCAACGCTCCAACTCATCAGTTGAAAGATTATAGCCCAAATCACTAAGATGTGTTTCAAAAGCGTGTCTACCCGAATGCTTGCCAAGCACAATATTATTTGTATGAATACCTACTGCCTCGGGTGTGAGAATTTCATAGGTCTGCTTGTTTGCAAGTACACCGTGCTGATGAATGCCCGACTCATGCGCAAACGCATTTTTACCAACAATCGGTTTATTAAGCGGTGCTGATTGACCGATTACGTTATAAACAGTCTTACTTGCACGATAAATTTGAGTTGTATCAATACGAGTTGTTGCACCAATTATATCTGCACGAGTACGCATTGCCATAACAACCTCTTCAAGAGATGTATTACCTGCACGCTCGCCCAAGCCGTTTATAGTGCACTCGATTTGTTTTGCACCACCCATAACACCACCAATCGAGTTTGCAACCGCCATACCCAAGTCGTTATGACAGTGAACAGAAAACTCAATAGTATCTGCATTCTCAACATTTGTATTAAGATATTCAATGAGCGCTCTCATTTCAGCAGGTGTTGTATATCCTACTGTATCTGGAATATTTACAACTTTTGCACCGTTTTTTATTGCAACGTCTACAACTTTTGCGAGAAATTCGGGATCACTTCGAGTTGCATCTTCTGCTGAAAACTCGATGTTTGAGCAATATTTACTTGCGTGAGCAACCATTGCAACAGTCTTTTCGAGAACTTGCTCTGGTGTCATACGAAGTTTGTATTCCATATGAAGCGGTGATGTTGCAATAAAAAGGTGTATTCTCGGGTCAACAGCGTGTTTTACCGCATCCCAAGCACAATCAATATCTCCAACGGTTGCACGTGCAAGCGACGCTACTGAGCAGTCTTTAACTGTACTTGCAATTGTGCTAACAGATTCAAAATCTCCCGGAGATGAAATTGCAAAACCTGCTTCAATAACATCAACACGAAGTTTTTCAAGACATTTTGCAATCTCTATCTTTTCACGAAGATTCATACTGCAACCCGGTGACTGTTCTCCATCACGCAAAGTTGTATCAAATATTTTTACATCTTTCATAGGTGTGTTCCTCTCTATAATTAGATTGTGAGAACTGCGCCTTTGTCAGCTGATGTAACAAGTTTTGCATATCGAGCAATGTAACCTGTTTTAATACGAGGTTCCGGACAAACCCAAGCGGCTCTACGAGCTTCGAGTTCTTCATTACTTACACAAAGAGTTACTTCACAGTTTTTTATATCAATTTTAATAATGTCGCCTTCCTCAAC
>CADBMQ010000177.1 GCA_902795765.1 Oscillospiraceae bacterium
CTACCAATTCTTTTGAATTTACATCAATAATCTCGCAAAAATCGCTCTCTTTTGCCATATTCATCATTTCGTCATAGGTATACTTTTTATCAAGATTTCTGCGAATGTTTTGGAACAACCACATACCCATTATATTCTTAAGAAAACGATATCTATATTCTATTCCGCCCTCATTTGAAAGTTTTGATTTCATTGCTTCTTCCGACGAAATAGGCGACAAAATTTCCGTACCGATAAGGCTCCAAGTTCCGGAAGAAATATAAATTCCGTTGTCGGTTATCGGACAAGCTCCAACCGCTGACGCAGTATCGTGCGATGCACAGAATACAACTTCTGCGTTATATCCAACTCTGTCTTGAATTTCTTTTGTGAACTCTCCAATCAACTGTGATGGTGTGCAGAGTTAACAAATAGCGACTTATCAATACCGAGAAATTCAAGTATTTCTTTGTCCCAATCTTTGGTTTTAGAGTTTACCATAGCTGTTGTTGATGCATTGGTATATTCGTTTTTTGCAACTCCCGTCAATTTATACGAAAGATATGCAGGCATCATCAAAGCATATTTTGCTTTATCAAGTTTGCCAGACTTTTTATCGCAATAAAGTTGATAGATTGTGTTAAAATCATTTCTTTGAATACCTGTCAATTCGAATATCTTTTTCTCTGACAGTTTGTCTTCGATTTCACTTTGTATATTTGTGGTTCTCGGATCTCTGTATGATACAGCAGGTAAAATCTCCTTGCCGTTTTCGTCGATTAGAACATAATCTACGCCCCATGTATCAATAGCAACAGTTTGCGGTACTAAATCAATTTCCTTTGCTTTTGCGATACCGTTAATAACTTCTTCGCAAAGGTGCTCGATATCCCAAACGATAGAGCCGTTCTCTTTCTTTATATTATTTTCAAATCTGTAAATTTCTTTAAGAACAATTTTTCCGTTTTCAACATATCCAATTATATGTCTGCCACTCGAAGCGCCAATGTCAACTGCAAGATGATAAATCATTTTAATCTACCTTTCGCTTGTAAGTATATTTTCATTTAGTTGAAAAATCTAAATTTCGCTTATAATTATTTGCTTATCCGATAATTCTACCGCAGCGGGTCTGTGAGTAACTGCGATACACATTCTATCATCAAGTTTAGAGAGACGCTTTAAAACAGTTTGTTCTGTCTTTTCATCAAGTGATGACGACGCCTCATCTAAGAGCAAAATCGGAGATTTAGTCAAAACTGCTCTGGCTATACTAAGACGCTGTGCCTGACCTTCGGATATGCCTAACGCATTTTCTCCAATTTGAGTATCAAGTCCTAATGGGAGTTGCGATACAAATTCATCTAAATCACTAACATATAGTGCTTGTGCAATTTCCTCGTCAGTTGCTTGTGGAACTGCGAGTAATAAGTTATCTCTCAAAGTGCCACTAAGAAGTAAATTCCCTTGTGGAACATACGCAAAGAGTTTTCTTGTTGCTCGACTTAAATCGATATCTTCGCCTTTACAATTCACATACAATTTGCCTGAATCGGCTGAAAAAATGCCTAGCATCAATTTTAAAAGAGTACTTTTGCCAACACCTGACGGGCCAACTATTGAAACGAAGTCCCCTTTTTTTATCTCAAAATTGAATGAAGATAAAACTGTATTTTCTTCGTTGTCTTTTTTATAAGCAAAAGTAAGATTATCAGCACAAATTGACTGCATATTCTCGTATGTCTTTGCCGTATCAATCTGGTTTTCAGTTTCTTGAGGAATTTCAAATGTTTCTTTCAAACGCTCTGCACTTCCAACCATTGAAATGTACATAGGAACATAACTTGAAAAGTTGACGAACGGACCTTCAAGTCGGCTAACCAACTGCACCATTGCAGTTAATGTACCAAATGTGATTTCGCCTTTATAAAGTCGATACGCACACCAAACAAGTGCCGCAAACTCGGCAATGTAGCAAAACAAACCTATTCCTGTATTGGCGAGAATACTTATATTCTTTCGCTTTCTTTGAAGCGACCAACGTTCTTCCATAAGAACATCTGCTCTTCGCTCCATCTCGTCACTTGCGTCAAGTGCCTGTACAAGTAATAACTTCTCCATTGACTCTTGTAAAAATCCGGAAAGTCTTCCGTTAGCCTCACTAGTTTTTTTATGAAGACCTTTAACTTTATGTCTAATTGCACTCGTCATAACGACTGCAACAAGTCCAAAACCTATTGTAATAACAGTAAAAAACCAATCAAGTTCTGCCATTATACAAATTGATGTTATAAGGCTTGTTATTAACGATGCAAGTCCGGGAAATAAAGAAACGAGTGCACTATCAACCGTACTGACATCACTCGTCATACGATTAAGTAAATCGCCACTATGATATTTCGACACATTTTTATACTCGCCATGCATTACTCTATTTAGAATTGAACGCTTCCAATCCATATCGAGCATAGCGCCTGTTTTCACATTGAAATGTCTACGCATAATGCCAAGGAAAACACGAGTTAGAATTATTAATCCCATTATAACGCAAGCAAAAATAAATTCGGAATCAAGACCGCCTTTTGTTGCGCTATCGATTACATTTTTTGTAGCTAACGTCAGTCTTACTGTTAAATAAGAACCAAGGATACTGATTATCACAAGTAAGATTAGTGCAGGAATTCTTCCCTTAACCTGAGAAAGTAACCACTTTAATGTTTGTCTGTCACTTACTTGCTTGCTTTTCATCAGTATCCCTCCCTTTTTAAATATTCTTTGTGATAGTTAGTACATTGTGACCGTTTTCATACTTATAGCGCATATCGTCCATTGTATTTTTAACCATATATATTCCAAGACCGCCTATCTCACGTTCTTCTGCTGAAAGTGTGACGTCAGGATCAGATTTGGTAAGTGGATTATATGGAACACCTTCGTCCATAAACTTAATTTGCACTGCGTGTGGATGCGGTCTTTCTCTAAATACAACCTTCACCGGACCTTCGCCATTTTTATATGCAAACTTTGATATATTGCTGTATATTTCGTCAATAGCGATATTAAGTTGGACAATCGTCTTCATCGGACAGCCAAGTTCTTCAAGTTCACGCTCAACAAATTCTGTAACAGCAGGAATGTCTTCGATACTTGCTCTATCAAATGATATTTTTTTGCTTTGATCACCGTTATAATGCAAAGCAAGCATTGTTATATCATCAAACTGATCTGCATTACCGACAAATTTATCAACATCCGTTTTTACAACTCGGCATATTTCTGCTGTATCACTAAATTCTCTCGAATTTAAAATATTAAGCAATCTTTCTTCGCCGTATAACTCATTTTGGGAATTGGTTGCTTCTGTTACACCATCTGTATATAGATAAATTGTATCTCCAACCGAAAGTTGCAACTCTTGGGGCTTATATTTTAAGCCTTCCATTCCTGCAAGGACAAGTCCTGCTTTACATTTCAAAAACTCGAATTTTCCGTTTGCGTGACGAACAATCGGTGGATTATGTCCTGCGTTTGCAAAAGTAACTAATCCACTTTCAAGATCAAGGCCACCCTGCCATGCTGTGACAAACATACCTGCATCATTACCACTACAAAGTGCATTATTTGCTCGTGTGAATACCTCGTCAATGCTATAGCCGAGTTCTGTTAGATTTTTTAGTTCGGTTTTTGCACGCATCATAAACATTGCCGCAGGAATTCCTTTACCCGATACATCTGCGATAAGGAAATGAAGTTTATTATCTTTCGTTACATAAAAATCATAAAAATCTCCGCCAACTTCTTTTGCGGTAACCATTGAAGCATAGATATTAAATTCATTGTAACTTGACTGAATTATTGACGCACTTGGGAGTGCTGATTTTTGAATGTTTTTCGCAAATTCAAGTTCGCTATCTATTCTCGCTTTCGCATCTTCAATATACTGTTTCAATGTGTCAACAGTTGTGTTAATATCATCAGATAAAGATGAAAATTCTTTATTCGATCTAACATCAACTACAATTTCCAAATTGCCATCTGAAATTTTTGATAGTGAGCTGTTGATTTTTTTCATTTTATCTACTACTACAAATTTGATAAGAATAAATATTATTATAAATACAACGGAAAAGACAATAACCTGCATAAATGTATTGATAACCATAGCAGAGTCTCTTGTATTTAATATTTCCGCCTGTGGAATTACAGATACTATGTAATAGCCTTCTGTATAGTTGTACATACAATAGCTTGGTACTTTATTTACAGTATACTCAAATCGTTTTAATGCTTCCATTTTGCTTGTATCAATATAGAGGCCACTACAATCAAGATTTTCACCATTGATTTCTTCGATTGAACTAATTAAATTCCAATTTCTGTCGGCAATCATTATATATCCAGTTTCGCCAACATGTCGATTTTTTGAAGCTTTTAAAACTTCGGAAGCAATATCTTTTTGGAATTGATCGGCATCGTATCCCACTTGAATGAAACCAAAGTCTGTCTTAACGCCTGCATACTTGCGCATTGTTTTATTATCGTACGATATAGGTCTGTACTCTTGAACATAAGACTCGGTTCCGTATAACAAACACATAAATTCTCGTGATTGTTGACCTGAGTACATTTTATATCCAATAAAGTCATCATTTGTACTATACACAATAGTACCATCAAAATTTACAATGTTTATTTCTGCGATATTATTATCTTTCGCAAACTGCTTTACATTGTCTTTGTTTATACTATCTTTGGCTTTATATGCGAGTTTTAACATATTTTCATTGGATGCATCTTCAACATCAAGATCTACATCAGATATAGCCAATTTTAAAAGATTATCTGCCTGTGAAGTTGCAATGCCATTTTCAACTTTAAATATAAACCAAGTTGAAAGCAAACATGCAATGATTACACAAACAATCAAATAAATTTGAATTATTTGAGAAATATGTGCATTTTTTTTCTCATTAAATCCAATTCTATGATTTGCAATGATAGAAATAATTATGGTCGATACCATTACTGACAAGCCATTTGCAATTATCATTGGGAAACAACATACTTTAACAATTTCCATAGCTCTTGCGGCGTCATCGAGTTTTGTAAAGATAAGCATATTCAAATGAATTACTTCTATTACAACACCAATTATAAACGACAACAACCAATGAGGTTTATGATTTTCAAGTAAATACTTACGTACAAATGCAGCAACTATACCTGAAAGAATTGTTGACACAGTACAAGCGACTTGCGAAAATGCACTAACTCCCCATACGACTGAAACCCATCGTTCCACTCCGCCAATGATACCCGCAATTATACCCGCAGGTCCACCAAACAGCAATCCACCTGTAATAACTGCCGCATCACGACAGTTTACCTGTGCGCCATCTATTGGAATACCCCATTCAGTTCCAATAACTGCAATCAAGCCGAATATGACACCAATAATGATTTGCTTGACCATAAAATTGAGTTTTCCAAAATATGTTTTCTTATTTATATAATATAAAATAACCGATGCAATAACTGGCAGTAATGCCGCTATGCCTAAATATAAATAGCTATATATCATTTTAACCATCCTTATATTTACTCTAATTTATTATATCATAAATAATTCTCAAATTAAAGTATATTTTTATAAAAAAGTCAGATTGCATAAAAAAAGACAGCGAATTTATAACTCGCTGTCTTTTATAGGTTATATTAAATTAAAGGTTCCATGCTTTAACAACATCATCGTTGCCATTGATTTGTTCTACAACAGAAGCCAAGTCAACATCAGGAGTATCAATTACCGAATAAGCGAAATCACCTCTTGATTTGTTAATCATATTATCAATATTGATACCAGCGGCAGAAACATAGCCTGTGATAGTTGTGATAAGGTTCGGAACATTCTTGTGAATTACGCAAATTCTCTTGCCCGACGGAGCATCAAGTTCAACATTAGGCATATTTACAGAATTTTTAATTGAACCTTTTTCAAGGAAATCAATAATCTCGTTTGCAGCCATAAATGCACAGTTATCTTCTGATTCAGGAGTTGAAGCACCCAAGTGAGGGATAGCAATTACACCATCAACACCGATAACATCGTCTGATGGGAAGTCTGTAACATAAGCCGCAACTTTGCCTGATTCAAGCGCTTTAATAAGATCAGCAGAATTAACAAGACCGCCACGAGCATAGTTCAAAATGCGAACGCCGTCTTTCATTTCAGCGATTGACTCTGCGCATACTGTATTCTTTGTTTCATCATTAAGCGGAACGTGAATTGTGATATAATCACAGTTTGCGTAAATTTCTTTAAGACTCTTTGCGTGAACGATTGAACTTGAAAGATTCCATGCGGCATCAACTGACAAGAACGGATCATAGCCGTATACTTTCATACCAAGTGATTTAGCAGCATTGGCAACGAGAATACCGATAGCACCCAAACCGATAACACCAAGTGTTTTACCTTGAATTTCCGGACCTGCAAAAGCACTTTTACCTTTTTCAACCATTTTGCCAACTTGGTCGCCATTGCCTTTTAATGTTTTTGCCCAATCAATACCTGCAACAACTTTACGAGATGACATAAGCAAACCTGCAATTACCAATTCTTTAACGGCATTAGCGTTTGCACCTGGTGTGTTGAAAACAACTATACCTTCGTTTGAACACTTATCAAGCGGAATGTTGTTTACACCTGCACCAGCTCTTGCAATTGCTTTCAAAGATGCCGGAAAATCCATTTCATGCATTGATGCAGAACGAACCATAATTGCGTCAGGAGATGCAATATCATCGCCGTAAGTATATTTAGCAGTATCAAACTGACCTAAACCACTTGCAGAAATTTTATTAAGTGTCTTAACATTAAACATTATGTATCAGCCTTTCTTATTTATTCTCTGCTTCAAATTTCTTCATAAACTCAACGAGTTTTTCAACGCCCTCATAAGGCATAGCGTTGTAGATTGAAGCTCTCATACCGCCAACAGTACGGTGGCCC
>CADBMQ010000178.1 GCA_902795765.1 Oscillospiraceae bacterium
AATGTAGCGAAGATGAGAATTTTTATCGTGCTTTTTACTCGCTTATCAAAGAGCAACGTATGATTGACCTTTCAAAATCCGAGTTTTCTACCATCAACTTTCATCTTAACAAATTAGACGAGTACACTCGCAACAATCTTGGTCGGGACTACATTATGTCGGGAATGCTTGGGATTATTTCTGAGCTCGCTTTATATACCGACCGTGTTCAAAAAAACGATAACAGTCATTCGGACAGTTTGATAGTTGATCTTATGGAATATATCGAACAACATTACACCGAGCCGATTACTGTATCCAAAGTTGCTGAGCATTTCTTTGTTTCGGAATCGACAATCGCTCGTATCGTCAAGTATAAAACAGGTAAAAGTTTCGGCGAATATATTGAAAATATGCGTTTGAGTGATGCAAAAAATATGCTCGACAACGAGTTTTATCATTGCACTGCCAAAGAAACTGCAAAACTTTGCGGATACCATGTTTACTCGACATTTTACCGTGCGTATCTCCGACGCTTCGGTATTCCACCAACAGACAAACGCAAGCGGGATGGATATAAAAATATGCCGTTTAAAACAAATAAGTAGTTTTTTTATATTACACTTGCATTATTTATCACTCTATGTTAAAATGTAAGCGTATTATTATTCCTAAAAATATAAGGAGTGTTATTATGCCAGATTACAGACTTGAAAATGACGTATTCGTAATTGAAAAATATGACAAAAAAGCACCGTTTTGCAGTTTCCTTCCGGGACTTGCCGGTGAGAAGGGTATTCCGCTTTGGTCGTTCTATGTAAACCGTGGTCAGGGTATGACAAGTTTCGGTTACAACAACAAGAATAATCAAATTATGCAGTTCTTCCCTGCTAATATTGCTTACGAAAATACAACCGTTAAAGGTTTCCGTACTTTTGTTAGAAAGAATGGCGAGTATTTTGAGCCGTTCTTCGCTACTGCTCCCGAAGGAATTAAGCGTACTATGTTTATCAAACAGAACTCGCTTAAAATTGAGGAGATTGACAGCGTTCACGAACTCAAAACCACAGTTGAATATTTCATTCTTCCCGAAGAGCCTGTTGGTGCTATGGTTCGTAATGTTAAGTTTGAAAACCTTGGCGACACCGCAGATTTTGAAGTACTTGACGGTATGCCGAAACTTATCGCTTATGGTATGACAGGCGACGATTTCGCTCGTTTGACCTATCTTATGCGTACATATTTCACGATGCTTAATGCCGAGAACAACATTCCCGTTTTCTTAAACCAAGTCAGCGGTGAAGACGGCGATGATGTTAAACTTCGTGCAGGTGGATATTTCTGTATGTCATTCGACAAAAACGGTCTTATCCCTCCGATTTACGATCCGTACGCTATTTTTGGCGAGGAATATTCGTTCATCACTCCGCTTCGTTTCACACAAGGTGGTGCTTAAAGCGTTACAAACTACGAACAGATTGGCATTAACAAAATTCTTTGTGCTTTTGCCGCAAAGACATTCTCACTTAAAAAAGGCGAAGTTTACGAACTTAATACATTTATCGGCTACACTGATTCCTGCGAAATCATCAATGGTATTGCACCGAAATTCCTGAAAGACGGATATGTTGCAAAGAAACTTGAACGTGCAGATGAAATCGCTCGTAATCTTACTGATGATATTGGCTCGAAATCGGGCAATCCGCTTATGGATATGTATGCTCGTCAATGTTATCTCGATAACTTCCTTCGTGGCGGTTATCCGTATACATTCGATGACAAGGTTGTTCATATCTTCTCTCGTAAACACGGTGACCCCGAACGTGACTACAACTACTTCTCGATTGCCGCAGAATATTATTCACAAGGCGACGGCAACTTCCGTGACGTTTCGCAGAACCGTCTTAATGACGTTGTTTTCCACCCCGAATGTGGCGACTTCGACATCAAAATGTTCTTCGATTTGATGCAGTTTGACGGATACAATCCGCTCTTTGTTAAGGGTACTACTTTTGAAGTTTTGCCCGAAAATGTTGACAAAGCGAATGACCTTATCGACAGTTTCATTGACGGCGACAGCAAGATTGCGAAAGAACTTATCGCAAATAAATTCACCGCAGGCTCACTCGTCAACGGCATTTACAACGCAGGTCTTACCCTTAAAATTGATGACAACGAAATGCTCAATAAACTTTTGCCGTTGTGCAAACAGAATGTCGAGGCTTCGTCCGACAAGTGGGGTTATTGAAGTGACCACTGGGACTACAATATGGACCTTGTTGACGCTTACCTTAAAATCTTCCCCGACAAGCTCGAAAACTTGTTGTTCGATATGGGCAACTACAAATATTTCGATAGCGATTTGTTTGTTCGTCCGAGAAGCGAGAAATATTTCTTTGACGGCAAAAAAGTTCGTCAGTTCAAGACTTATAAGTTGATGGAAGACAAATACGATCGTGGTTATGTTAAGAATGGCACAAACTGGCTCAAAACTGCAAACGGCGAAGTTTACACAACTTGTTTGCTTGAGAAACTCGTGTCGCTCGGCTTGAACAAGTTCGCGCTCCTCGACCAAGAGGGTATGGGTATCGAAATGGAATCGGGCAGACCTGGTTGGTGCGACTCGTGTAACGGTCTTCCGAGCACACTCGGTAGTGGTATGAGCGAGACTTTCGAATTGAAACGAATTCTCGTGTTCTTAAACGAAACCTGTGAAAAATTCGCACA
>CADBMQ010000179.1 GCA_902795765.1 Oscillospiraceae bacterium
GCAGGAGATAACTCGCTTTGCGATATTTCTTTTGAGGCAAAACGAGGGCAGACAGTTGGCATTATCGGTGGTACGGGCTCGGGCAAAAGCACATTTATAAATCTTATTCCCCGCTTTTATGATTGCACGAACGGAAAAATTTATGTTAATGATTGTTCGATTGACAGTTTTGATATTGAGCAACTGAGAAAACACATTTCTGTTGTGCCACAAAGGGCAGTTTTAGTTTCGGGTAGTATTAGAGATAATATGCTTTGGGGCAAATCGGACGCTGCTGATGAGCAGATTTATGACGCTTTGCGAGTTGCACAGGCGTTAGATGTTGTTGAGGCAAAAGGAAGCGGTCTTGACTCCGTTATTACGGCAGGTGGTAAAAACCTTTCGGGCGGTCAACGTCAACGACTTACGATTGCAAGAGCGCTGACTCGCTGTCCTGACGTTTTGATACTTGACGACAGTTTATCTGCTCTCGATTATGCGACCGACAGACGACTTAGAACTGCTTTGTCGGAAATTGATAATCCTCCTTTAACGTTCATTGTTGCACAACGTGCGTCATCGGTTATAAATTCTGACCTGATTATTGTGCTTGATGAAGGCAGAGCCGTTGGTATTGGCTCTCACGAGCAGTTGATTGACAGTTGCGATATTTACAAAGAAATCTATCAATCGCAATTTGAGAAAAGCGAGGTGGCAGAATGAAAACCGCTACGCTTAAAAAAGTTTTGAAATATATTAAAGCATACCGCATTTCGACTGCTATTTCGATAGTTACCGCCGCAGTATCGGCATTTCTTGCACTTATGATTCCGATTAAAATCGGTGCGGCAATCGACCTTATTATCGACAAAGGACAGGTCGATTTCAATTCGCTGATGCCGTTGCTCGGACAGACTGCGGTTATGTTGACAATTACCGCTATTTTGCAATGGATTATGAACGACGCAAACAACAGAATTGTTTTTAATGTTGTTAGCGACTTGCGAAAATCGGCATTTAGTCGAATTCAAAAACTTCCACTCAGTTTTATCGATTCAAACAAAAGCGGTGAAATTGTCAGCCGTGTTATTGCAGATGCCGAGCAGTTCACAGATGGTCTTTTGCTTGGTTTTTCGCAGTTGTTTACCGGTGTTGTAACAATTATATGCACTCTCGGTTTTATGTTTTACATCAACTACATTATTGCTTTGGTTGTTGTGATATTAACTCCGCTTTCGCTTGTTTGTGCGAATTTCATTTCAAAGCACACTTATAAAATGTTCCTGAAACAAGCTGAAATCAGAGGAGAAATGACTTCGTATGCTGACGAGATGATTGTCAATATGAAGATGGTTATGGCTTATTCAAAAGGTGAGGATTGCTATGACAACTTTAAAGAAATCAATCAAAGACTCCAAAAATGCTCGGTTAAAGCGACATTTTTCTCTTCCCTTACCAATCCGACTACTCGCTTCATCAACGCTCTCGTTTATGCGGCTGTAACTTTGACCGGTGCAATTTTTGCGGTTGGTGGTAGTTTGACTATTGGTGGTCTTGCTATATTTTTGAGCTATGCAAGTCAATACACCAAACCGTTTAACGAGATTGCAGGTGTATTTACCGAGGTTCAAAACTCGCTCGTTTGTGCGCAAAGACTTTTTAATTTAATTGAAACTCCGATAGAAAAGTCTGATGATAGCAAAAAAGAACTCGGTAATATTGATGGCGATGTTTCGCTACAAAACGTCTGCTTTTCCTACACCAAAAGCAAACCACTTATTACCGATTTTTCGCTTGATGTTAAGGCCGGTCAACACATTGCGATTGTTGGACCAACAGGTTGCGGTAAGACTACGCTTATCAACTTGCTTATGCGATTTTATGATGTGGATAGCGGTTGTATTAAAATTGACGGTGTTGATATTCGTGAAATTAGCCGTGAAAGTTTGCGTCGTAATTTTGGTATGGTGCTACAAGACACTTGGATAAAAACGGGTACTGTTCGTGAAAACATTGCTTTTGGTATGCCAAATGCGACTGACGAGCAGATTGTTGCCGCTGCGAAAGCAGTTCACGCTCACGGATTTATCAATCGTCTGCCAAACGGATATGACACGATATTGACCGATGACGGTGCAGGTTTGTCGCAAGGGCAAAAGCAACTTTTGTGTATTTGCAGAGTTATGCTTTGCAAACCGCCTATGCTGATTTTGGACGAGGCGACTTCGTCAATCGACACTCGAACAGAGCGACGAATTTCCCGTGCATTTACCAAAATGATGAACGGAAGAACGAGTTTTATCGTTGCACACCGACTCGCAACTGTGCGTGATGCCGACCTTATTTTGGTTATGCGTGACGGTAATGTTGTTGAAAAAGGTTCGCACGATGACCTTATAAAACAAAACGGATTTTATAAACAGATTTATGACAGTCAGTTTATGTAATAGAAAAGCAAGTATTATTTATGGATTTAACAGGAAAAAATCAACTTTTCAGGTGACAGCATCACGTTTGGTCACGGTGATGACTATGAGTGACCGTGAGTACAAATCGTTCTACGGTGGCTTGCACCCGAATGACAAGTGGCACGAGTATATTGCAAGAAGAATTGTGAATTTCATTAAAACTCTTTAATCAGACTTTATAAAAATTGCCCACTGTGGAAATTCCGCAGTGGGTTTTCTTTTTAGCCGATATACTCAAATCTTTTGAAAATTTTGCCGTCACGCTCGACTGTTTCGTTCCACATCGATGTAGGTCGCACCCAAACATCGCAGTCGCCATACAAAGCACGATATACTACCATTTCTTCACAAGTTTCGCTATGCTTTGCTACAAAAAGCACTTCGTACTCGTTGCCTTTGAAGTGGCGGTATTTTCCGAGTTTTATTTCGCTCAATTTATTTCTCCTTCGTTTTTATTGCTTACGCTTTACAAACGAATACACACGAAGGTGATTATATTTATTCCATTTCGTATAATACGTTATGAAC
>CADBMQ010000180.1 GCA_902795765.1 Oscillospiraceae bacterium
ATCTCGAATACCTCGAAAAGTTGTCGGTTTGGTACGATATCAAATTGCTCTGCCAAACATTCATCGCAATTTTCAAACACGATGATTAAATTTCAGACAAAAAGGAGTAGTCGACTGACTACTCCTTTTATTTTTGTGTTGGTTAGAGTTTTGACGAAAAGTCGCTCATAGCCTCGGAAATTTTAATCTGTTGTGGGCAAACTGCCTCGCAACTCTTACAGGCGATACAAGAAGATGGTTGCTTCTCCTCGTCGATTGTTCCGAGTCGCATCGGCGCAAGGAAACCACCACCTGTGAAATTATGCTCGTTATACAAGTCGATGAGCATTGGGATATCAAGTCCCTGCGGACAATGGCTGACGCAGTATCTACAAGCCGTACACGGCAGAGTTTTCGCACCTGTCATCTCTTTGCTGATTTTCGCAATCACAGAAATTTCCTTTTCGTTAAGCGGTTTGTTTTCCTTGAAAATTTCGATATTCTCACGCAGTTGCTCGAAGTTCGACATACCCGAAAGCGTCACAACAACATCGGGAATTGTCTGCAAAAATCTGAATGCCCAAGCGACTGTGCTTTCATCGGGGCGAAGTTCACGGAGCATCGCCGTATGTTT
This sequence comes from Oscillospiraceae bacterium, assembly GCA_902795765.1. Classification (GTDB taxonomy): domain Bacteria; phylum Bacillota; class Clostridia; order Oscillospirales; family Acutalibacteraceae; genus RUG14109. The sequence continues at coordinate 614 of CADBMQ010000180.1, forward strand.
TTCGGAAAGCGATGCGAGCTTGCCACCACGCACAGGCTCCATAACCCAAACGGGAATTCCGTATTCACGCACGAGTTCAACCTTTTCACGAGCCTGTTGGAACGTCCAATCGAGCCAGTTTATTTGAAGTTGGCAAAACTCCATATCCTTGCCATAGGCTTCAAGGAATTTGCGTATAACATTTAAATCGCCATGTGCCGAAAAGCCGAGATGACGAATTCTGCCGTTGCGTTTTTGTTCCATTAAATAGTCGTAAATGCGATATTTAGGGTCGAGATACTGCTCGACATTCATTTCGCAAACATTGTGGAACAAATAAAAATCGAAATAATCGACACCACATTTTTCGAGTTGCTTTTCAAAAATCTCCTCGACTTTATCCATATTATTAAGGTCGTAGCCCGGGAATTTACTTGCGAGATAAAACTTATCTCTCGGGTGCTTTTTGAGAGCTTTACCAACTGCGATTTCGGAGTTACCTCCGTGATAGCCCCACGCAGTATCATAGTAGTTCACGCCGTTTTCCATTGCGTAATCCACCATTTTTTGAGTTGCCTCTTGGTCGATTTTGCTGTCGTCCCCGTCCAAAGTGGGCAAACGCATACATCCAAGACTGAGTGCCGACAATTTTATATCTTGAAAATGCTTATAAATCATACTATACCTCCGTCCAAACGCAGTTCGCATTTTTCACGCAACTGCATTTTGTTAAAATATCGTTCTTCAAGTGGTATCCACCTATTAAAAAACATTTCCGCCTTTTCGCCGTTTCGAGCCGTAATTCGGGACTTTTGCAACTGCTCGTCCACGTCTAAAAAGACGTGTAAATCGTAGTATTTCCACAAATTCGGATGGCAACAATACGAGCCTTCAATTATCACAACTCTGCCGATTTCGACCTCAACTGCCGACTTCAAGCCAAAAGTCTGACAGTCAAACGGACAATATTTAATCAAATTTTGACTTTTCGAAGGCAGAAGTATTTCCTCTTCAAACCGCTCTCGGTCGAAGTTGCCACCTGCCTCGTTCAAGCGTTCGGGTGTGCGTTGTTCGGGACGCAAAAAGAAGTCATCTGCGTGGAAAACAGTCACATCAAAATGCTCTGCGACCGCCTTTGCGAGAGTTGACTTGCCCGACGCACATCTACCGTCAATCCCGACTAAAACAGGCGATTTTTCATTTAGCAGTCGCTCGATTTCGGCAGTTAATATCAACTCATTGTGCGACATTTTCCGTTGCCTTTCTACTGCCCTTTCTAAACGGCACAAGATGGGTGCGGTCGAGAGCGAGCATCACAGACGGAATGAGTATAAGTTGCAAAATAATGCCTGGAATTGCGTTTGTGAACGCACCTGCGAGAAATGCCATAAATGTGAATCCGTTTTCACCGACTCCGAGCATAATTGTCATAGCGATACCCCAGACAACTCTACCACCGAGCATTGCGATAACAAGGCAACGATAGAGCGAACGGATGCACTGCCAACGAGCGTGGGAAAACAGAAAACCTGCCAAAAATCCGTATGCCATAAGTTCAAAAGCCATAGCAGTTGCAGTTGGGAAAAGCGGAGGCATACCGAAAATTGCCGAGCGCAAAAACGGCAACACAAATCCGACCACCGCACCATACTGCCAACCGCAGATAAGTCCGCAGAGCAGAACAGGTATGTGCATCGGCAACAACATATTGCCGATTTGCTGAATTTGCCCTGTCAGCAACGGCAAAACAAGTCCGAGTGCCATAAACAGAGCTGAAAATGTGAGATTTGTCAAAGCTTTCTTCATACAAAACAACCCCTTTAAAGGTAAAAAATACTAATACAACTCATGTGTCACGACATTTGCAGTAGTATATTTCGCCCAACTGTATCCTGTTTTTGCAGGCACGAGTTCAGCTTCAAGTTCGTCTATAATGTCAATTTCACCGCCGAGCCACTCCGAAATTCGCTTTTTGCAAGCCTTAATTCGTTGAATAAGACCACCAACACGAATATCCTGAACGTCAAATCCAAACGGCTTGTTATCTGTCAGCCACATTTTTTCATAACTATCATGGAAAACCTCGATTCGTTCAATCAAATCGGGAATATCCTTATTTATAATGGTTTCGAGTGTTTCTCGGTCGCCCGATTTATATGCATTGCGAATGCGAACACCCATATCGCACTTCACACTCAAAACATCGCAAAGTTTTGCGACTGCATCGAAAATATAACCAAAATCGCCACGCTCGGTAACTGAATTATACTCGTCACGCAAACTGCCGTAAAACTCGTTATCTTCTGCCGTGCAACGGAAGTCGTTGAGACCGCACAAAAGGTCGTTGTAGAACAGATAAATCGCAGGGTCGCAATCGTGCTCATTACGAGCCGCACTCGGCTTATCAAGTGCCGACATTTGGTCGTAATCAACGTGGAACAGTTTATAAAATCCTTCTTTTATCGCAGTTTCATCGTTGTTGCCGTGATACATCTGTGCGATATTATAAAGACACGGCAAAAGCGCAAAGTTGGAACATTCTCCACCGTCATCTCCCCACATTGTGACGATAATCTCGTCAACTCCCTTATCACGGCAAGCACGCAGAGCAGGTGTCATAAAATAGGTGCTGAGTCCGTTGTGAGGTGCGATACCTCGCCAACTCCAAGCCGCACCTGCAAAAATGGTTGGTGCACCGAGTTTTTTATGTGCGTCAATCATACCTGCATAGTGGTCATAATCTGCGCTGTAGTAGTCCCAATAAACGAGTTCAACTTCGTCATTCATAGTGTGATTCGGAGTTTTACCGATAATCTTTTCGAGTTGGGTATATTTCGTGCCGTATGCGTGAGTTATCATCATATCGCTCCACATCATCGGCTTGAAACCATAAGATTTGACAATTTCGCAAACTTTATTAAGATGCGACTGCATAAGTGCAAATCGGTCGGTCGGCATTCCGTGTATGTAAGCATACTTGCCAAATCCGACATTGTGAGCCTCGTCCATTCCAATATGTATTCTGCGAGAGCGAAAACACTCGGCACAAGTTTTTATGATTTTCTCAATGAGTTCGTATGTTTTCGGCTCGTCAATCAGCAAAATATCGTCGCAGTCACGAACGCTCCCATACTCCGACCACTTGAAAATGCAATTGAGATGAGCAAGTGTCTGCACACAGGGTATCAGTTCAATTCCTATCGAATTGCAGTAGTCATCAATATCTTTGAGTTCGTCCTTTGTATACCGACCGCGCATATAGCCAAACAACGGCTCGCCATCAAGTTCAAATGTATCCTCTGTATAGAGCATAAGCGAGTTATATCCCATTTTTGCAAGACAATCCGCAAACCTTTTGACAGCACTCGGTTTCATAACCGAATTTCGTGAACAATCGACCATAACACTCAACATACCACTCATATATACCTCCGAAAAAGCCAATTTTCTTTGATTATATCACGCAAATAATATATTTGCAATTGTAATTTTCTCCAAAAAAAGTTGCGTTTTCTTGTACTAAGTATTTATTATCAATACTACATATTGTTGTGCGTAAAAAAATAATAAAGATTTTAAAAAAATGATTGACGAAACGGGGTAAATAGTGTATAATTCTATTGTCTATGCAAACTTTTTGCAAACTTGTATGCAGTATAAAGTCTACGGCTTTTACGAATACACATAATAAAATGGAAGGTGAATGAAAAATGTTAAGAACTTATCAGCCGAAAAAACTCCATCGTAAGAAGGTACACGGTTTCAGAAAGCGTATGTCAGACGCTAACGGAAGAAAGGTTCTCGCACGCAGACGTGCAAAGGGCAGAGCTCGTCTTACCCACTAATCAAAATGAGAGCGTTCTCTTCGCTTAATCTCAACAAAGATTTTCGCCGTGCTTATTATCACGGCAAATCGTTTGTAACTCCGTCTGTTGTGGTTTATTTTTCAAAAAATCGTGAAAACACTTGCAGAATGGGGATTACAACAAGCAAAAAAATCGGTTGTGCTGTTCGGCGCAATCGTGCCCGCCGTGTCATCAGAGCGGCGTTTGACGAGTTGTATCGCAACGAAAAAGTCATAGAAGGGCTAAAAGGTAAGGATGTTGTGATTGTCGCTCGGACAAGAGCAACCAATGTTAAAAGTACGGTGGTTTTGGAGCATTTATCCGATGCTTTCGCAAGTTATGGGCTACTCCCGAAAAGTCAGCCCGAATGCGACTGACGAAAGGGGCAGTTTTATGAAATATCTGCTCATATTTTTCGTTAAAATCTACCGCAAAATCATTTCGCCATTGAAACTGCCGTGTTGTCGGTTCACTCCGACTTGCTCGCAGTACGCTATTGACGCATTGCGAGTTCACGGTGCTATCAAAGGCAGTTGGCTCGCAATTAAGCGAATTTGCAGGTGCAATCCGTTTTGCGATGGCGGTTACGACCCTGTTCCCGAACCAAAAAAACGTGTGCGCTGACGCATAAATTCAGCCCTTTTAGTGAAAGGAAATTTGTATGCAATATTTGGCTATCCCATTTGTTTGGGTACTTGAACAACTTAATAAACTTTTCGACCAATATGCGGTTACCATCCTCGTCTTTACGATTCTCGTAAACCTCTGCTTTATTCCGCTTACAATCAAGCAGCAGAAATCTACCGCAAAACAGGCTAAATTGCGTCCGAAATTGGAGGCACTCAAAGCAAAATGTGGCGACGACAAAATGAAGTTCCAACAAGCACAGCAGGAACTTTATCAACGTGAAAATGTTAGTATGATGGGCGGATGCCTCCCGATGATTATCCGTATGGTTCTTCTTATGGGTGTGTATGCCGCAATTCGTTCGATGATTTTCGCTCAGGACTCTGCCGGAAACATCACTATGAACATCAAACCTGCTATCGCAGGTAGCCCGGCTTACAGCTTATTCGGACTTGATTTGTCGCAAACTCCCCAGTTTTCGACCGACTTTGCCAAGGTTTTCAGCTCGGGCGAATGGCTTCTTTGGCTCATCCCGATTTTGTCGGGTGTTGCAGCCCTCGTTTCTTCAATGATTTCGATGGCTCAACAAAAACACACCAACCCGCAAGCAGCAGAAATGGGTGGCGGAATGAAGGGTATGATGCTTATTATGCCTTTGTTCTCTATTTGGATTGCATTTAGCGTACCTGCTGCCGTTGGTCTTTATTGGATTTATTCAAACCTCGTAAATATGATAATTATGCTCGTTGTCAATGCTATCTACTCTCCCGCAAAAATCGTTGCAAAAGATACGGTTGTTGGCGGTTTCAAACGCAGACAAGCTGAGCGTGCTAAAATGGCTGCCACAAAGAGCAGCAACGATAACGCAACCGAAGCATAAAATCCAAACGGTCTGCGTGAAAGGATGACTATAATGGTTAAACAAGCTACCGGCACCGGCAAGACAGTCGAAGAGGCTATGGAAGCCGCTAAGACTATGCTTGGCATCAAAGATGGTGACGATTTTGAAATAATAGAAACGGTTCAACCGCAGAAAAAGACTTTCGGTCTTTTTGGTGGTAGTCCCGCAAAGGTTACTCTTGCTTTCGGTAAAGAGGACGAGCCTGTTGAGGAAAAGCCTCGCCGTCCGCTTCCTAAAAAAGAGAAAACCGAAAAGAAGCCTGAAAAGAAAGCAGAAAAACCTGTTGAAACTAAGGCTGAACCTGTTGTATCTGTTAAAACAACAGACGATGAGAAAACTGCTATCGAAAACGGCAGTGAGGAATACAAGGGCATCGAAGAAACTGTCAACTATCTCGTTGCAGTTCTCGAAAAAATGGGTGTCAACGAAATTGAAACCAAAGTTTTCAAAACTGTTGACGGCTATGAAATCGCTTTCGATGGCAAAGGACTCGGCGTTGCAATCGGCAGAAAGGGCGATACCCTTGATTCGCTCCAACATCTCTGCTCACTCGTTGCGAACCACGAGCACAAGGACTATATCCGTGTTACACTCAATCCGGGTGGATATCGTGAAAAACGTCGCAGCACATTGATTGATCAGGCAGTTAAATATGCTAACAAGGCTAAGGAAAAGGAAGTTAACTACACTCTCGAACCGATGAACGCATACGAACGCAGAATTGTTCATAATGCAGTTCAGACCGTTGAAGGTGTGCTTTCTTGGTCGATTGGCGAAGGCGACAATCGTAGAGTTGTCATCGGCACATCAAAAGATAATCGCACTTTGCGTTCATCAAACCGCTCGAATGACCGTAGAAACGGCAGAGGCGGTCGTGGCGGCAGAGGTGGCCGTGGTGGCAATCGTGAGCGTCGTCCGTCTTATGACCAGACTCCCACAAGAGAACCTCGTAAGGACTCGGATTCACTTCCGCTTTACGGAATAATTAAATAATTTATTCTCTGATTTAAAAAGCACTCTTTGTGAGTGCTTTTTATTTTTTGTTATAAAACTGTGAACTCTCAAAAAAAGACTTTATTTTTTTGCCGTTTTATGCTATAATTAAAATGATTTCAAATACTCAACCGAAATGAGGTTTTATACTATGTCATTAAAAGATTTCTTGCTCGGTTCATACAGCAAGCGAGAACTTAAAAGAATACGCCCTATTCAACAGGCTGTTCTCGATTTAGACGAGGAAATGCAAAAACTCTCCGACGCTGAACTCCGTGCTAAAACAGATGAATTTAAATCCCGTTTGCAATCGGGTGAAACTACCGACGATATTCTCCCCGAGGCTTTTGCAGTTTGCCGTGAGGCAGCGTTCCGTGTGCTTGGACTTAAACCGTACCCCGTGCAGATTATCGGTGGTATCGTACTTCATCAAGGCCGTATCGCCGAGATGAAAACAGGTGAAGGTAAAACATTGGTTGCAACTATGCCTGCATATCTTAACGCTCTTACAGGCAAGGGTGTCCACATTGTAACAGTCAACGATTACCTTGCTAAACGTGACTCCGAGTGGATGGGCAAGCTTTATCGCTTCCTCGGTCTTTCGGTCGGTCTAATCATTCACGCAATCGACCCGTCCGAACGCAAGGCAATGTATGACGCAGATATTACATACTGCACTAACAACGAAATCGGTTTTGACTATCTTCGTGATAATATGGTGACCTACAAGGAACAGCGTGTTCAGCGTGGTCATGCGTTTGCCATTGTCGACGAGGTTGACTCGATTCTTATCGACGAGGCTCGTACTCCACTTATCATTTCAGGTCAAGGCGAAAAATCGACCGACCTTTATCAAAAGGCAGACAAATTTGCTCGCACACTCACACTCAAAAAGGTGCGTGAGGTTGACTCAAAGGTTGACACAGACGAGCAATCGGACGATAGCGACTATATCGTTGACGAAAAGGCAAGAACTGCAACTCTCACCGCAAATGGTGTTAAAAAGGCAGAGCAATTCTTCGCTATCGACAACTTGTCCGATCCCGAAAATGCGACAATCGCTCACCACATCAACCAAGCAATCCGTGCTCACGGAATTATGCACAACGACATCGACTATGTTGTTAAAGACGGCGAAGTTATCATCGTTGACGAGTCAACAGGTCGTTTGATGTTCGGTAGACGCTATAACGAAGGTTTGCACCAGGCAATCGAAGCGAAAGAGGGTGTTAAAGTTGCTCACGAGTCGAAAACTCTCGCAACTATCACTTTCCAGAACTTCTTCCGTATGTACAACAAACTGTCGGGTATGACAGGTACTGCTTTGACCGAACAACAGGAATTTGGCGAGATTTACAAGCTCGATGTTGTCGAAATTCCGACTAATAAACCGCTTGCTCGTCAAGATTTGAACGATGTTGTATACAAGACTACAAAGGCAAAGTACGCCGCTGTTATTGAGGATATTATCGAACGCCATAAAACAGGTCAGCCTATCCTTGTTGGTACGGTTTCGATTGAAAAATCCGAAATTATGAGCAAGCTTCTCAAAGCTCACGGTGTGGCACATAATGTTTTGAACGCTAAAAACCACGAGCGAGAGGCTGAAATTATCGCTCAGGCAGGTAAGTTTAACGCAGTTACGATTGCCACAAATATGGCAGGTCGTGGTACTGATATTATGCTCGGCGGTAACGCAGAGTATATGGCAAAGCAGATGATGCGTAAGCTTGACTATTCCGAGGAGCTTATTGCTGAGGCAACAGGCTTTGCTGAAACAGATAACGAGGCTATTCTTGAAGCTCGTGCTAAGTTTGCCGAGCTGAACAAGAAATTCAAAGAGGAAATCGAGCCAGAGGCAGAAAAGGTTCGTGAGGCGGGCGGTCTTTGTATTATCGGTACCGAGCGTCATGAGTCACGCCGTATCGACAACCAGCTGCGTGGTCGTGCAGGTCGTCAGGGTGACCCCGGTTGCAGTAGATTTTACATCTCACTTGAAGATGACCTTATGCGTTTGTTCGGCGGCGAGCGTATGAACTCGTTGCTCGAAACAATGAAATATGACGAAAATCTTCCGCTCGAAATGGGTATGCTTACAAAGCGTATCGAAACTGCTCAACAGCGAATAGAGTTGCGTAACTTCGGTATTCGTAAGAATGTGCTTGACTTCGATGATGTTATGAATGTTCAGCGTACCGTTATTTACGAACAGCGTAACCGTGTGCTTGACGGCGAGGACTTGCACGAGGCTATCTCGAATATGATTGCACAGACAATTCTTTCTGCTTGTAACCGCTACCTTAGTGGAAACACAGAGGAGTGGAATATGGACGGCTTGAAAGCGTATTTCAGCAGTTGGATTGATATTAAGGACGCTCTCGACCTTGATGACGAGGCTCTTGAAAAGGCTACTCCGAGTGAAATTGCCGATAAGGTTGGCGAAATTGCTTACGAGCAGTACAAAGAGCGTGAGAGCGACATCGGCGAGGATAAAATGCGTGAGTTTGAACGCTTTATCTTGCTCAGAAGCGTTGATACTCATTGGATGGATCAGATTGACGCAATGGACGAGTTGCGTAATGGTATCTACCTGCGTTCGTACGGTCAGCACGACCCTGTTATCGCATATCGTGAAGAGGGTTCGGATATGTTTGACGAGATGAACGCAGAAATCCGTGAAGAAACAAGCCGTGCAATTATGACAGTTCGCTTGGTTAAAGACCGTGAGGTTAAGCGTGAGCAGGTTGCAAAGGTAACTGGCACATCGGGTGCTGATGACGGCTCTGTATCTGCTACCGTTAAAAAGGGCGCAAAGGTCGGCAGAAACGATCCTTGCCCTTGCGGAAGCGGCAAAAAATACAAACGCTGCTGTGGTGCAAACGAATAATCTAAACCTTAAAAGGAGAGTACGAAAAAGACTCGCACCATTAAGGACAACAACTTAAAAGTACGAGCATTGCGAAAAATGAGAGAAAAGAGAGAAGTTTCGACTTCTCTCTTTTGCTTTTTTGTGATGAGTATATTCGATTATTTAGTTTAAATCGCACATTCGCAAAATGAAACCTCCTTTGGTAAAATAAAATTACCAAAGGAGGTCATTTTTATGAAATCATTATTTGATCAATTCGGAGGCACATACACAAAAGTCGGTGATTATTATTTGCCAAACCTCTCTTTACCTGCCGAGGAAGAAAGAATGATAGGTGTATGGGGACAACGCAGAGCACATTATTTAAAGCACCATCATAAAATATTGTACTACAATATGCTCACGAAAGGCGAACTACATTCCCACCTTGCAGACACCGAAGAACAAGCAAAACAACTCTTTTTCCGGCTAGTAAAAGAGTATGCAGAAAAAGAAGAAGTTACAGAGCAACTTAAAGCAGACAATCCAATGGAGTGGGTACAAAAAATGAATAATATTAGGAGTAGAGTAATCGAAGTCGTGAATGATGAGATTATTTACAACTAACTAAACAGGCACGGGAGAATTCTCTTGTGCCTGTTTGTTAAAAGAGTGAAAAATACAATATGTATCTTGGAATTGTAACTAATAAGTAGAAATTAAATGAGGGTTTTAGACCAAAAAAATGTTTCTATGGTATTAAAATCTACAACAGTAGAAATTAAATGAGGGTTTTAGACGCCTGAATATTCTATTTGGTCTACACAAGATCTACAACAG
>CADBMQ010000181.1 GCA_902795765.1 Oscillospiraceae bacterium
GGGAGGATTTGCAGACGCAGTTAATTCGCACAAACTCGAAATCTGCGACTGCGACAACTTGCTTTGCGGTCTGCCAAAAGAAATTCGGGACTGCATAGCCGATGACCCTCGCCCATCCTATCAAGATGATGCCGATAGAGTGTATTCAATGGCGTATGCCGAGTACGATGTGAAGTTCAAAGTTTCAAATGGCGTTGCGACTATAATAAATGTAGATAAAACAAAAACGGACGATTGAAAAAATCGTCCGTTTCTTCATTATAATAGTGAAATTAGATGTGACAATGGCCTCCCTCGCACTCGGGAATTTTGCCGACAATCGGCTCGGGGTCAATGCCTTGACGAGTATAGTAATCAGCAATAGCCGCTTTAATCGACTGCTCTGCAAGTACCGAGCAGTGAATTTTGTGAGCGGGAAGTCCACCGAGAGCCTCGACAACTGCTTTGTTTGAGAGCTCGAGCGCCTCTTTAATTGTGTGACCTTTAATCATCTCAGTTGCGATAGACGAGGTTGCGATTGCAGAGCCACAACCGTAAGTTTTAAACTTAACATCTGTGATAACATCGTCCTTAACCTTGATGTACATTTTCATAATATCGCCACATTTAGCATTACCTACCTCGCCGATACCGTCTGCATCAGCAATTTCGCCAACATTTCTCGGATTTGCGAAATGATCCATAACTTTTTCTGTATACATAATAATAGTCCTCCTATTTTAAGCGTTTTCTTTCATAATTCTTTCCCAAAGCGGGGACATAGCACGAAGTCTTTCGATAATCGGCGGAAGCTTTTCGAGAATGTAGTCGATATCCTCTTCGGTTGTGTTTTCGTTAATCGAAACACGCAAAGAGCCGTGAGCAACTTCGTGTTTCAAGCCGATAGCAAGAAGAACGTGGCTCGGATCGAGAGAGCCTGATGTACAAGCCGAACCGCTCGATGCACAAATGCCGTTCATATCGAGAAGAAGGAGCAAGCTCTCGCCCTCGACACCCTCAAAGCAGAGATTCGCATTACCGCACAAACGCTTGTCACGGTCACCGTTCAAGCGAGAACGCTCAATTTTAAGTGCGCCGTCAATAAAGCGGTCACGCAATTTTGATACCTTTGCAATTTTTGACGGAATGTCAGCAGTCGCAAGCTCCATAGCCTTTCCGAAAGCGGCGATTGACGCAATATTTTCAGTACCAGCTCGTCTGCCCTTTTCCTGACCACCGCCGTGAATGAGGTTGTCGATTGCAATACCTTTGCGAATGTAGAGCATACCAACACCCTTCGGTGCGTGGATTTTATGACCCGAAACCGAAAGCATATCAATGTTCATAGCCTTAACATCAATTTCAACGTTGCCGACTGCTTGAACTGCATCGGTATGGAACACAATACCATTTTCACGGCAGAAAGCACCAATCTCGGCAATCGGTTGAATAGTACCGATTTCGTTGTTTGCAAACATTATTGTAACAAGTCCTGTATCCTCACGAACAGCGGCTTTGAGTTCGTCCAAGCGAACAAGTCCATCTTCGTGAACGGGAAGAAGAGTAACATCGAAGCCTTGCTTTTTCATATAATCGAGAGTGTGGAGAACTGCGTGATGCTCGAAAGCAGTAGAAATAATGTGTTTCTTACCCTTTTTCTGCATAACACTTGCCATACCTTTGATAGCCCAGTTGTCCGACTCCGAACCGCCCGATGTGAAGAAAATCTCTTTTGTGTCCGCATTGATAGCCTTTGCACATTGCTCTCTTGCGGAATCTATAACCATAAGCGACTTACCGCCTAAATCATAAAGGCTCGACGGATTGCCGTAAACGGATAAAGTATTGCAAAGCACGTCCATAACCGGTTTGGAAATTTCGGTTGTAGCGGCATTATCTGCATAAACAAATCTTTTTTCCATTTGAATTTCATTCCTTTTTGAAACATTGCGTTGGATAAACCAACGTACCCTAAATATAATATACCATTTTGGTATAGTTTTCAACCCCTTTTTTTAAAATTTTTTTAAAAAATGTGTAGAAATTTATATAATGATGTGTTATAATCGTAGTATGTGGGCGGATATGCAATATTGTTATTTTTTTAACGATAAAATTGCTATTCCCAATCCGCAAAGTATTACTTGAAAGTGAGGAGCATTAAATGAAAAAACGCAAAAGCAACCTTCCGTTTAAGGGCACACCTGAGCAGGAAAAACAGTTGCTGGCTGTAATTGAAGCGCACAAAGGCGAAAAAGGCGCTTTGATGCCGGTTATGCAAGAGGCTCAGGAGATCTACGGATATTTGCCAATCGAAGTACAGCAGATTATTGCCAAAGGCTTGAGCGTACCGGTTGAGGAGGTATACGGTGTATCTACCTTCTATTCTCAGTTCGCACTCACACCTAAGGGTGAGTACAAAATCTCTGTATGTCTTGGTACTGCTTGCTACGTTAAAGGCGCACAGGAAGTTTTCGATCGTATCGTAGAAATTCTCGGTATCGAAGCTGACGAGTGCACAGAGGACGGTAAGTTCTCTCTCGAAGCATGCCGTTGTATCGGTGCTTGTGGTCTTGCACCTGTTATGACTATCAACGAAGAAGTTTACGGTAGACTCGTAGCAGACGACGTTGATGATATTCTTAAAAAGTATATGTAAGAAAATCAACTAATCGAAAGGAATGACGTGACTTATGAAAGAGTTATCACTCAATCTGCTTGATGTTGCGCAAAATTCGCTTTCGGCTGGTGCTGATTTGGTCGAGATTTCGGTTACTGCCGACACCGCAGACGATCGTTTGGAAATTTCCATTAAAGATAACGGTTGCGGTATGTCGAGCGAACAACTGAAAGCGGTTACAGATCCGTTTTTTACGACTCGCACGACTCGTAAAATCGGTCTTGGAATTCCGCTGTTCAAACTTGCCGCCGAACAAACCGGCGGTGGTCTTTCAATCGACTCCGAGCAGGGCGTTGGTACTCAAACAAAAGCGTGGTTCACGATTTCGAGTATTGATAGAATGCCGCTTGGCGATTTGAAAGGTACAGTTGATATTTTAATCCGTATGAATCCTAATGTGGATTTTCTCTATACGGAGCGTGTTGACGAAAAAATAATGGAACTCGATACCAGACAGTTTAGGGAAATTCTCGGCGATGTTCCGCTGGACAATCCCGAAGTTATGGACTGGATAGGCGGTTATTATGACGAAAACAGTCCGTTTTTAAACACAAATTATTAGAAAGGATTTTGTCTTATGAAGTCACTTGAAGAATTGAAAGCAATCCGTGATAAAGCAAAAGGCGGTCTTGCTGTAAGAGATGAGTCTGACGCCAGCACAAAAATCGTAGTAGGTATGGCTACTTGCGGTATCGCAGCAGGCGCTCGTCCCGTACTCAACGCTTTTTCGGAAGAAGTTGCAAGACGTGGTCTTAGCGATGTTATGGTTAAACAGACAGGTTGTATCGGCATCTGCCAGTTCGAGCCGGTTGTTGAGGTATTCCAACCCGGTAAAGAAAAGGTTACTTATGTTAAGATGACCGCTGACAAGGTTGCTGAAATCGTTACAGAGCATATTGTAAACGGCAGACCTGTTACTAAATACACTATTGGTGCAAACGAATAAGGAGGAAACCAAATGTATCGTTCACAAGTTTTGATTTGTGGTGGTACCGGTTGTACATCTTCGCATAGTGCTCAGATTATTGAGGCTATGGAGAAAGAATTGAAGGCTGTTGGTCTTGAAAACGACGTTAACGTTGTTAAGACAGGTTGTTTCGGCCTTTGCGCACTCGGTCCCATTATGATCGTATATCCTGAGGGATGTTTCTATTCCCGTGTTACTGTTGAAGACGTTAAAGAAATCGTTGATGAGCATCTTCTTAAAGGAAGAATTGTTAAAAGACTTCTTTATGATGAGACAGTTACCGACACTAACGATGTTAAGAGTCTTAACGAAACTGCTTTCTATAAAAAGCAGAAGCGTGTTGCTCTTCGTAACTGCGGTGTTATCGACCCTGAAAACATCGATGAGTACATAGCTCGTGACGGTTATGCTGCTCTTGGTAAGGTTCTTACCGAAATGAAACCTGAGGACGTTATCCAAACAATGCTCGACTCTGGTCTCCGTGGTAGAGGCGGCGGTGGATTCCCGACAGGTCTTAAATGGAAATTTGCAACAGGTGGCAACGCAGACCAGAAATATGTTTGCTGTAACGCCGACGAGGGTGACCCGGGTGCATTTATGGACCGTTCTATCCTCGAAGGCGACCCGCACGTTGTTCTCGAAGCAATGGCTATCGCAGGTTACACAATCGGTGCTAACCAGGGTTATATCTACGTTCGTGCAGAGTACCCGATCGCCGTTGAGCGTTTGAGAATTGCTATTGATCAGGCACACGAATATGGCTTGCTTGGTAAAGACATCTTCGGTACAGGTTTCGACTTTGATATCGAGCTTCGTCTTGGTGCAGGTGCGTTCGTTTGTGGTGAGGAAACCGCTCTTATGACTTCAATCGAAGGTCATAGAGGTGAGCCTCGTCCCCGTCCTCCGTTCCCGGCTGTTAAAGGTTTGTTCGGCAAACCCACAATCCTTAATAACGTTGAAACTTGGGCAAATGTTCCGCAGATTATCCTTAACGGTGCAGAGTGGTTTGCTTCAATGGGCACAGAGAAATCAAAGGGTACTAAGGTATTCGCTCTCGGCGGTAAAATTAAGCACACCGGTCTTGTTGAAATCCCGATGGGTACAACACTTCGTGAAGTTATCGAAGAAATCGGTGGCGGTATCCCGAATGGTAAGAAGTTTAAGGCTGCTCAAACAGGTGGCCCGTCAGGTGGATGTATTCCGGTTGAGCATTTCGATGTTCCGATCGACTACGATAACCTTATCGCTATCGGTTCAATGATGGGTTCAGGCGGTCTTATCGTAATGGACGAAGACAACTGTATGGTTGACATCGCTAAGTTCTTCCTTGAATTTACTGTTGACGAGTCTTGCGGTAAATGTACACCTTGCCGTGTTGGTACAAAGAGATTGCTCGAAATCCTCACAAAGATTACTGAGGGTAAGGGTACTCTCGAAGACATCGACAAGATGGAACAGCTCTGCTACTACATCAAAGAGAACTCGCTTTGCGGTCTCGGTCAGACAGCGCCGAACCCTGTTCTTTCAACACTTAGATACTTCCGTGATGAGTATATCGCTCACGTTGTTGATAAGAAGTGTCCCGCTGGTGTATGTAAGAGCTTGCTTTCGTTCAACATCGATAAAGAGAAGTGTATCGGTTGCGGACTTTGTGCTAAAAACTGTCCTGCTTCAGCTATCGAAAGAACAGATTACATTGCTCCCGGTCATAAGCTCGCTTCGTTCGCTATCGACAAAGATAAGTGCGTTAAGTGTGGCGTATGTATGAGCAATTGTAGACCGAAGGCTATTGAGAAGAAATAAGGAAGGAGCTTTGTTATGATAAACTTAAAAGTAAACGGTATTGACGTAAGCGTACCGGAGGGCTCCACCGTTCTGGAAGCCGCACGTCAGGCTAATATCGAAATCCCTACCCTTTGCTATATGAAAGAAATCAATGCAATCGGTGCTTGCCGTATTTGTATGGTTGAAATCAGCGAAGGTGGCAGACCGTTCCGTATGGCAACGGCTTGCGTATACCCTGTTTCTGAGGGTATGGAAGTTAAAACTAATACTATTAAAGTAATCAACTCTCGTAAAAATACGTTGAAGATGATTCTTTCAACTCACAACCGTTCTTGCTTGTCATGTGTTCGTTCAGGTAACTGCGAATTGCAGACACTTTGTCAGGAATACGGCGTTGAGGACGCTGCTGAGTTTGACGGCGCTATGCCAGAAGCTTTGTTCGATACCTCGGCTGCTCATATGGTTCGTGACAACTCAAAATGTATCCTTTGCCGTCGTTGTGTTGCTGCTTGTAAGCAACAGCAGGTTGGCGTAATCGGTGCAAACGATCGTGGTTTTGATACTCACATCGGCAGTGCATTCGATAACGACCTCGCAAAGGTTGACTGTATCTCTTGCGGTCAGTGTATCGTAAACTGCCCGACAGGCGCTCTCCACGAGAAGGATAACACAGCTGAGGTTTACGAAGCTCTTGCTGACGAATCTAAGTATGTTGTTGTTCAAACTGCTCCCGCAGTTCGTGCAGGTCTTGGCGAAGAGTTCGGTCTCCCGATTGGTACAGACGTAGAAGGCAAAATGGTTGCAGCTCTCCGCCGTCTTGGCTTTGATAAGGTATTCGATACCGATACTGCCGCTGACATCACAATTATGGAAGAGTCTAACGAGCTTATCGAGCGTGTTACAAATGGCGGTGTTCTCCCGCTTATCACATCATGCTCACCGGGTTGGATTAAGTATTGTGAGTATCACTATCCTGAACTCCTCCCGAACGTATCAAGCTGTAAATCTCCGCAACAGATGTTTGGTGCAACAATCAAAACATGGTTTGCAGAGAAGAACAATATTGATCCTAAGGATATCGTTGTTGTATCAGTTATGCCTTGTACAGCAAAGAAATTCGAAATTGGTCGTGACGATGAGTCAGCAGCAGGTGTTGCTGATGTTGATATCTCTATCACCACTCGTGAGCTTGCTCGTATGATCAAGAGAATGCACATGAACTTCAATGCACTTCCGGATGAGCAGTTTGATAGCCCGCTTGGCGAGGCAACAGGTGCTGCTGTTATCTTCGGTGCAACTGGTGGCGTTATGGAAGCTGCTCTCCGTACAGCTGTTGAGAAAATCACAGGCGAAGAGTTGAAAGACGTAGACTTCCCCGTTGTTCGTGGTACAGATCCTGTTAAGGTTACAGAGATGAAAGTTGGCGACATCAACGTTAAAGTTGGTGTTGCTTCGGGTATTACCGGTGCGAAAGAATTGCTCGAGCGTGTTAAAGCAGGCGAAGAGTTCACATTCATCGAAATCATGGGTTGTCCCGGCGGTTGCGTAAACGGTGGCGGTCAGCCGATTCAGCCGACAAGCGTTCGTCAGACTGTTGATATCAAAGCAAAACGTGCATCTGTTCTTTATAACAATGACGCTGCTAAGGCTATCAGAAAGTCTCATGAGAACCCGTTTGTTAAGGCAGTTTACGCTGAGTATTTCGAGAAACCGGGTAGCCATAAGGCTCACGAAGTTCTCCATACTACTTATGTAGACCGTTCAAACGAAGTTATTATGTAATAACTAACATAAAATCCCGATGCTTTTTGCATCGGGATTTTTTTGTATAAAAAATAATTTTTCTCTTTTGAATGTGTGATGACGAGTAAAATAAACATAAATTAACTGAAACGCTCGGAAACTGAGTTGGTAAACTATCATCGAAAGGTTATCGAAGAATGTGATTGAGCAAACATAACTGAACTTTCGAGAATACATTACCTAGTAGAATAAAATGTGAAAATTAACACCATACAAATTTTGTATGGCATTTATTATATAACAAAAAAGCGACCGATTATCGGTCGCTTTTAGT
Organism: Oscillospiraceae bacterium; assembly: GCA_902795765.1. GTDB lineage: Bacteria > Bacillota > Clostridia > Oscillospirales > Acutalibacteraceae > RUG14109. The sequence goes on from CADBMQ010000181.1 coordinate 7,489, forward strand.
ATTGTATTTATATTACTTTTTTTGATCGCCTGTGAGTGACAACTTGTCTGCTCTGTATGCGTTCAAAGCACCGCTGTTTTTGTCGCAAGTGAGTTTTGCACCTGCTTCTTTAACAGTCTTATCAAACTCATCATTCTTCAACTCGAGAACAACATCGTCACGATTTGTTTTTGCGAGATAGTCGAGATCCGAGTTGATGTCGAGCTTCTGCATAACGGTGTAAACACTGCTTGTATCGAAGAAACCTGCTTTGCCAACTTGAAGTTTAGCAACGTCATCGTATTTCTCAAACGGACGAACTTTGCTATCAGCCTTACCCATAACCATAGCGTACGGGTTCTTAGCGTCTTTGTCGGGAGTAGCAGAATCCTGCTCGCCGATTTTTGTGAAATACTCTTTACGAACGGTAGCATAATCTGTGCCGTTGTTGATTTCAGCAGCGAAGCCTTCGAGAACTGATTTGATTTCTTTAAGTTGGCTTTCGTCAGGTGCAACATAGTTTCCTGTTGAATCGTAGTTACCTTGAATGCTGTAAGAGAGGTAATTTACCAACTGGCAGTTTTCTTTGAGATACTTTTTAACATCATCAGTCGGAACAGCTTTTGAACCACCCTCGCCGTAGATGTGCTTGAAGAGTTTGTCTTTCTTAACCGAGTTTTCAACAGACAACTGAACGGTTGTCTTTGCAATGCCGTTGTACTCGTAAACGCTCTGACCTTGTTGCCAGAAACTTTCAACATTTTGAGTTACAGTTGAGTTGTCTTCGTCTGTGAATGAAAGACCTGCTTTTTTGAATTCGATTTCAACATAAGCATACTCGTTGCAAGATTCGATAGCCTTTTCCTGAACCCACTCGTTGTAAGACTTGTCTTCGAGTTTTGTGTCTGCATAGTTTACAGTAGTAGTTGGTTGCTCACCATCAACGTCAGTTTTAGTTTCGGGAGCGGCAGTTGTTGTCTGCTCAGCGTATTTCGACTGATACTCGCTCATAGCATTAAGAGCGTTCAACATATAAAGAGCCGAACGAACTTGAACTGTGTTACCTTCGCCGTCGGAATAAACCAAAGCGGACTCATTTTCAGTACGGCAGGAAGCAAAGCTGAAAAGCATTGCAACGCAAAGAGCGACTGCCGCAAGTTTTTTTAACATTGTCATTTAAAACAATCCTCCAATTTCAAGATTAACAAATAAATTATACAACAAAATTTGCTAAAAGTCTATAACTTTTTATTTTTTATCTTCATTATTATCATTTTTACCTGTCACACGGTTTAAAATTGTGATGCAAACGATGATAATAGCCGTAACGATAAAGATGCCGAGCATACCCATACCCATTTTACCGAGTGACGAGGTAAAGCGTTCGATATTGGTAGCAGACTCAACATTCATAAGCCAATTCATTAAATATAACATAAAATCGCACTCTCCTTAACTGAAAAAGTTGAGAATCATACCGCCTGCGATAACGGAAGCGATTTGACCTGATACATTAACACCGACTGCGTGCATAAGCAAAAAGTTTTGGTTGTCTTCTGCCTGTCCCATTTTGTGGATAACACGAGCAGACATAGGAAATGCAGAAATACCTGCCGCACCAATCATCGGATTGATTTTGTTTTTGAGGAAGAGATTTAAAATCTTCGCAAACATAACACCACCGAATGTATCAAAGATGAAAGCAACAAGTCCGAGACCGATAATCATAAGCGACTGCCATGTGAGGAAGTATTCGGCTTGCATTTGCGATGCAACTGTGATACCCAAAAGCAATGTGATGAGATTTGCGAGAACGTTTTGAGCGGTTTCGGAGAGCATATCAAGAACACCGCACTCACGAATAAGGTTACCGAACATCAAAAATCCAACAAGCACAGCCGACTTCGGAGAAACGATACCTGCGATAACTGTAACGAAAATCGGGAAGAGAATTCGAGTTGTTTTCGAAACCTTGATGTTTGTGTAATCCATACGGATAAGACGTTCTTTTTTGGTGGTGCAGAGTTTTACGATAGGCGGTTGAACAATAGGAACGAGCGCCATATACGAATAAGCCGCAACCATAATAGCACCGAGATAGTGCGAATTAAGAGTTTGAGCAACGAAGATAGATGTCGGGCCGTCTGCCGCACCGATTATCGCAATAGATGCCGCATCATTGTCGGCAAAACCGAGCAATGTCGCCATACTTAATGTAAAGAAGATACCAAACTGCGCCGCCGCACCGAAGAGCATAAGTTTCGGGTTGGTCAGTAGTGGAGTGAAGTCAATCATCGCACCGATACCAATGAACAAAAGAAGTGGGAACAGTTCGTTTGCAATACCTGCATTGAACAAAATCGAGAGCGGACCGTCTTCGCCAATCGCACCCGAGAACGGCAGATTAACCAAAATCGCACCAAATCCCATCGGCAAAAGGAGAGTAGGCTCCATATCTTTTTTGATAGCGAGGTAAATCAGCACACCGCCGATAGCCCACATAACTATCATTTTGATAACACCC
>CADBMQ010000182.1 GCA_902795765.1 Oscillospiraceae bacterium
AGCATTGGAAATGATTAAATAATTAATAATTTAAAAGACGGATGAAATTTTATCCGTCTTTTATGCTTTATGTGCATATTTATAATATAAACTGAATGAATATAAATAATATTTGAAAAAATATGCAAAAAATCCTTGACTTTTTACATTTATAGTGATATAATGGTTTCAGTTTAGAAAAAAACACATTTTTTGGAGGATTTATTATGAAAAAGATTATTTGCTTGGCACTCGCTGCTGTATTGGCAGTATGTTGTTTCGCTTCTTGTGGCGAAACCAAAAAGAAAGAAATGGTAATGGGTACAAACGCTGCATTCCCGCCGTATGAATTTGTTGATGACAATGGTGGTTTTGCTGGTATCGACGTTGAAATTGCTACTGCAGTTGCTGAAAAACTCGGTATGACTCTCACAGTTAAGGATATGGAATTTGATTCACTTCTCACTGCTGTTCAGTCAGGTTCAATCGATGTTGCTCTTGCTGGTATGACAGTTACGGACGAGCGTAAACAGTCTGTTAATTTCAGTGATACTTATGCAACAGGTATTCAGTCAATCATCGTTAAAAATGGTTCAACTATCAAAACAGTTGATGATCTCAAAGGTAAAAAAATCGGTGTACAGGCAGGTACAACAGGAGATATGTATTGTACAGACGATTACGGTCAGGAAAATGTAAAGCAGTTCCAAAACGGTTCTCTTGCAGTTGCTGCACTTGCAAACGGTCAGGTTGATTGCGTTGTTATTGATAACGAGCCTGCTAAATCATTTGTTGCAAGCAATAAAGACCTCGTAATCCTTGATACAAAATATGCAGAAGAGGATTATGCTGCTGCTATCAAAAAAGAAAACACAGAGTTCCTCGACAACTTTAACAAAGCACTTAAAGAGCTTAAAGAATCTGGTAAAGTTAAAGAAATTATCGACAAATACATTGCTGCAAAATAATATAAATTAATCTAAACTACTCGCAAGGGACGGCTTTGCCGCCCCTTTGCTTTGTTTTAGGAAGGAAGGTTAAAGTGAGCATAATTACATTCACAAATTGGATTGCGACTGCTCCATCATGGATTCAAGGACTACCTGAATGGTTGCAAACATTGTGTTATCAGTTTTGGCAGACGTTTATTTATCAAGATAGATGGCATTTCTTCGTAGACGGCTTGAAAATCACTTTCATCGTTACATTGGGTGCTCTTGCTCTTGGTATCATAATTGGTATCATAATTGCTGTAATTCGTGTTTCGTATGATAATAGTATTGAAAAGAAAATACCTTTGGTAATTAGAATTTTGAATTCTTTTTGTAAGTTGTATTTGACCATCATTCGTGGTACACCTATGATGGTTCAGCTGCTTATTATGGGATTTGTAATTATGGTTCCGAAAACAGACGGTGGTATGATTGTCTGTGGTATTGTAACTTTGGGTATCAACTCAGGCGCATATGTTGCTGAAATTGCACGTTCCGGTATTATGTCTGTTAGTAGAGGTCAAACAGAAGCAGGTAGATCGCTTGGACTTAATTATTTTCAAACAATGCGATTGATTATTATTCCTCAAGCAGTCAAGAATATTTTACCGGCACTTGGTAATGAAATGATCACATTGCTTAAAGATACTTCACTTGTGTCTGTAATTGCATTGCGTGATGTTACAAAACAAGCACAAAATATTGTTTCAAAAACATATCAAGCATATATTCCGTATATCAGCCTTGCAGTTATCTATCTAATTATTGTAATTGTTCTTACAAAATTGCTTGGCATTTTCGAGAGGAGGTTGCGTAAGAGTGATCACCGTTAAAGATTTACATAAAACTTTCCATACACCAGATGGAGATTTGCAAGTATTAAAAGGTGTAAGTGATCATATTGAAAAGGGCGAAAAAGTTGTTATTGTCGGTCCATCAGGCTCGGGTAAATCGACTTTTTTGAGATGTATGAACTTGCTTGAAACACCTACATCGGGTGAAGTTTGGTTTGAAGATAAGTTGGTCAACGATAAAAAATCTGATATAGATAAAATTAGAATGCAAATGGGAATGGTTTTCCAACATTTCAATCTATTTCCGCATAAAACCATTATGCAAAATATCACTCTTGCACCTACAAAGTTAAAACTTATGAGCAAAGAGGAAGCAAGTGAAAAAGCGTTGCAACTTCTTAAAAGAGTTGGACTTGTTGAAAAGGCTGATGCATATCCTGCACAACTTTCAGGTGGACAAAAGCAACGTATTGCGATTGTTCGTGCTTTGGCTATGAACCCGAAAGTAATGCTTTTTGATGAACCGACTAGCGCTCTTGACCCTGAAATGGTTGGGGAAGTATTGCAAGTTATGTCTGAACTTGCTGAAAGCGGAATGACAATGGCTGTTGTAACTCACGAAATGGGATTTGCACGTGAGATTGCAGATAGAGTTTTGTTTATGCACGATGGACTTATCCTTGAACAAGCACCGCCGTCGGAGTTCTTTGGAAATCCTCAAAATCCACGTTTACAAGATTTCCTTGCGAAAGTTTTATAATTAGAAAAGAGACTGCGTTTATGCAGTCTCTTTTGGAGATTAATTATAATAGATAAATAGGTTGACTTTACCGTAATAATGTGGTAAAATAATAACACGATAAAACTATTTTGGGAGCATATTTTTATGATCAATGAAAATTTATTACAATTTGATGAAAAAATCGTTTACAAATTAAGAGAATTATACTCTTTGTATAACTACAATCCGTATAGAATGAGTAAATTTGAAGAATATGATTTGTATGCTAAAAATAAGCAATTTTTATTATCCGACAATGTAATAACATTTACAGATACAAACGGAAAATTGCTTGCGCTTAAACCTGATGTTACTCTTTCTATCATCAAAAATAGTAAAGATTTACCATTTGAAATCCAAAAAGTATTCTACAATGAAAATGTTTATCGTGTTTCAAAAGGCACAAATTCTTTTCAAGAGAAAATGCAAGTTGGACTTGAATGTTTCGGTAATGTAGATGAAAGTTGTGTTTGTGAAGTTATCTGCCTTGCAGCAAAGAGTTTGCAGCGTGTTGCAGATAAATGTGTGCTTGAACTTTCTAATTTGAGCATCATTGAAAAAGCTGTTGACGCACTTAATCTTCCGTCTGATACAATTTCAAATTTGTATAAAGCGATTGGTGAAAAGAACATTCACGAGATTGAACTAATTTGTTCAAAAAACAATGCTGACGTTAATCTTGTTGCAGATTTGATTAGTCTTATTAACATAAAAGGCGACATTTCTGAGGTAATTCCTAAACTTAATTCAAGTGAATTTGATGATTTTAAATCGGTATTAGAAGATATTTCAAAAAGTGATGTTGCTAATTTAATTAAAGTTGATTTCTCGGTTGTAGATGATACAAATTATTATAATGGCATTGTGTTTAAAGGCTTTATCGAAGGAATTCCAAATGCAACTTTGTCGGGTGGTCAATACGATAAATTGATGCAGAAGATGCAACGTAAATCAAAAGCGATTGGTTTTGCTGTTTATCTTGATGAATTGGAACGTGTTTGCGACGAACAAAAAGAAGATAATATGCTTAATGTCGCATTGCCAAAGGGTAGACTTGGTGAAAAAATATATAAGATGTTTGCTAAGGCAGGTTTTGAATGTCCATCAATTTTGGAGCCTAATAGAAAACTCATTTTTGAGAATGAAGAAAAAGGCGTCAGATATTTTTGGGTTAAGCCGTCCGATGTTGCTATATATGTTGAGCGTGGTGCTGCTGATATTGGTGTGGCAGGAAAAGATATTTTGCTCGAATATAATCCTGACATTTATGAAATGCTTGATCTTGATACAGGTAAGTGTAAAATGGCAGTTGCTGCACCTAAAACCTTTGTTGATGACCATTCAAGAACATTAAGAGTAGCAACAAAATTTTCAAATATCGCAAGATCATATTATCAATCAAAGGGTAGAGATATTGATATTATCCATCTTAACGGCTCGATTGAAATTGCACCGATTTTAGGCTTGTCGGATGTTATTGTTGATATTGTTGAAACAGGTGCAACTTTGAGAGAGAATGATTTGGAAGTTTTCGAAGATATTGTTCCTATTAGTGCAAGATTGATTTCAAACAAAACTTCATATAAATTTAAATCGTCAAAAATTGATGAAGTTGTTAGTGGTATGGTAAAATTATTGGAGGAAAAAAATGATTAAGATTTTAAAATACGGTCAGGTGAAAAACGAAGAAATATTTGCCCGTGTTAATCCTGGAATAAATGTCGAAGATATTGTCAGCGAAATCATTGAAAATGTTAAAGCAAACGGTGATAAGGCATTATTTGAGTATTGCAAAAAATTTGATAAAGCAGATCTAAAATCCCTTGTTGTTACAGACGAGGAAATAGATGAGGCAGTGAATTCTGTATCTCCCGAATTTATCAGAATACTTAAAGATGCCGCTAAAAATATTTCAAAGTTCCACGAAAAACAGAAAAGAAACAGCTTCATAATTAACGATGAAAATGGTGTTGTAATGGGACAAAAGGTTATCCCTGTTGATCGTGCAGGACTTTATGTTCCGGGTGGTACGGCGGCATATCCGTCTACTGTTCTTATGGATGCTATTCCTGCTAAAATTGCAGGTTGCAAAGAAGTTGTTATAACTACACCTCCAAGTAGTAATGGTAAAGTAAATCCTGTAATTCTTGCAGCCGCAAAAGTTGCAGGTGTTGATAAAATTTTCAAAGTTGGTGGAGCTCAGGCGATTGCCGCTTTGACTTATGGAACCGAAACAATTCCTTGCGTTGATAAAATTGTAGGACCTGGTAATGCATTTGTTGCAGAGGCTAAAAAGCAAGTGTTCGGTAAGGTATCGATTGATATGATTGCAGGTCCTAGCGAAATCCTTATTGTTGCAGATGGCAAAACTAATCCTAAATACGCAGCTGCTGATTTATTGTCACAAGCAGAACACGATAAACTTGCGAGTGCAGTTCTTGTAACTGACTCGAATGAGTTGGCAGTTGCTGTTCAAAAGGAACTTGAAATTCAAATTCCGAAACTCGAACGTGCAGAAATTGCGAGAGCATCTATCGACAATAATGGTAAAATTATTGTTGCAGATACACTTGAAGTTGCAATAGAAATTTCAAATGAGATTGCACCTGAACACCTTGAATTGTGCGTTGATAATCCGTTTGATTATCTCGATTCAATTCGTCACGCAGGTTCAATTTTTATGGGCAGAAATTGCCCTGAGGCGCTTGGCGATTACTTTGCAGGTCCTAACCATACATTGCCGACATGCGGTACTG
>CADBMQ010000183.1 GCA_902795765.1 Oscillospiraceae bacterium
CACGATAAGAAAGACTGCCGAGCTGATTAGCCTTTTGAGCATACCTTTTGTTTCGCTCGGTGTTTCGTCACCTCTTTCTTCGGCTTTTGCGTTTTGCGACCTCGCTCTATATCCTGCTGACACAACCGCTGAAATTATTGCGTCATCGGTTGCATTGCCGTCTACAAGCATTGAGTTTGTGAGCAAATTCAAACTACAACTATCAACTCCGTCTACTTTTGATACCGCTTTTTCGACTCTTGCGACACAAGCGGCACAACTCATTCCCATTACAGAAAATTTCCTTGGCATTCTACACTACCTTTCTGTTTTATTTTTACATATTTATAATATACCAAATTGGTATAGTTTTCAAGCCCAAAATAAAATTTTTTCGCTTTTTATTGACGAAATTGAGGTTTTTTGTTATTATTTATAGGTAAGTTGTTTTTGAAAGGACGACATTTTGATGAATCAGTTTGAACGTACTGCCCTTTTGCTCGGTAATGACGGAATTGAAAATCTAAAAAAATGCCGTGTTGCCGTTTTCGGTGTTGGCGGTGTTGGTGGGTTTGTTGTTGAGGCACTTGCTCGTGCAGGTGTTGGCGAACTTGACCTTATTGATATGGACACCGTTAATTTAACGAACATAAACAGACAGATTATTGCTCTGCATTCGACTGTTGGGCAGTATAAAGTTGATGTTGCGAAAAGCCGTGTTTTGGATATAAATCCGAATATCAACGTTAATACATACAAGACATTTTTTACAGCTGAAACAAAGGACGAATTTGATTTTTCGAAATTTGATTATGTGGTTGACGCCATCGACACCGTTTCGGGTAAGATTGCGTTGATTGAATGTGCGCAATCGGCAGGTGTTCCCATTATTTGCAGTATGGGTACGGGTAACAAACTCGATCCGACTGCTCTCGAAATTTCTGACATTTACAAAACAAGTGTTTGCCCTTTGGCTCGTGTTATGCGTTATGAACTGAAAAAAAGAGGAATCAAGAAACTGAAAGTGCTTTATTCAAAAGAGCCTCCGATAAAACACGAGCATCAAGAAATTATCGGCAGTACACCTTTTGTGCCGAGTGTGGCAGGTCTTATTATCGCAGGAGAAATCATTAAGGAGTTAGCAAATGGCAAGAGAACTTGAAAAATATCAGTTGATTGAACGCAGTATTATCAAAAAATACCGCAAGGAAATTTGGAATCCGTTTGTTGAGGCTGTTAAAAAATACGAACTCGTTCAATCGGGAGATAAGATTGCCGTTTGTATTTCGGGTGGTAAGGACTCAATGCTTTGCGCTAAACTTATGCAACAGTTACAACGTCATAGTGAAGTGCCGTTTGAGTTGCTTTTTTTGGTTATGGACCCCGGATACAACGAGGTCAATCGCAAAAAAATCGAGCAGAATGCTGAACTTTTACACATTCCGTTGACGATTTTTGAATCCGATATTTTTGCAGTTACCGACTCGGTTGGCGGTTCACCGTGCTATCTTTGTGCGAGAATGCGCAGAGGTCATTTATATAACAAAGCGAAGGAATTAGGTTGCAACAAAATTGCACTCGGTCATCATTTAAGTGACGTTATTGAAACCACCGTTATGGGTATGTTTTACGGCTCACAAATTCAGGCTATGCTACCAAAACTGCACTCGCAAAATTTCGAGGGAATGCAACTTATTCGTCCGATGTATTGCATAAACGAAGACGCTATCAACGCCTGGAAGCGTTACAACGGATTGGAGTTCATTCAATGCGCCTGCCGTATGACCGAGGGTATTAGTAAAAGTGGTGACGGTATCGGAGAGTCAAAACGACAGGAAATCAAGCACTTAATTCACGAATTGCGCCGTGACAATCCAAATATTGAACGCAGTATTTTTAACAGTATTCACGCAGTTTGTCTTGACACTATGCCCGGTTACAAAACTAACGGAGATTATCACTCGTTTTTAGATGCTTTTTCGCAAAATGAGGGTTGACAAGTTATCCGTTAGGTGTTAAAATTAGATTAACACATTGATGGGGACGCTTGGCTCTGTCAGTCCGTCACAGAAAGCGGTTGGTTGTGCGAAACCGTACGGATTTGAGGCAAGTTACCACCCCGGAGTGCATTCCGAAAACATTTGATTAAGGTTTGCCGCACCGACCGTGCGTTATCAAGGTTTCGAGTGGCGAGTTTTATCGCAATTCGGGTGGAACCGTGGAGTTTATGCTTCATCCCGTTTTTTCGGGGTGAAGTTTTTTATTTTTGAAAGGAACTGATTTTATGATTAAAGTTACACTAAAAAACGGCGACATTGTTGAAGTCGAAGCTGGTACAAGTGCGGCTGATGTCTGCAAACAACTCAGTATGGGTCTTTACCGTGCTGCTTGTGCTTGTGAGATTGATGGCGAGGTTCGTGATTTGCGCACTGCTCTCGACAACGACTGCACGCTGAACATTCTCACTTTTGACGATGACAACGGCAAAAAGGCTTACTGGCACACAACTTCTCACGTTATGGCTCAGGCTATCAAGCGCTTGTATCCAGACGTGAAACTTGCTATTGGTCCGTCTATCGACAATGGTTTTTATTACGATTTTGACTTCTCAAAGCCATTCACTTCGGAGGATATTGAGAAAGTTGAAGCTGAAATTAAGAAAATTATCAAAGAAAATATTCCGCTCGAAAAGTTTGAACTTGCTCCCGCAGATGCACTTAAAAAGATGCAGGATGCCGGCGAAATTTACAAGGCTGAACTTATCGAAGAACACGCAGGTAAAGGCGAGGCAATCAGCTTCTATCAGCAAGGCGATTTCGTTGACTTGTGTGCAGGTCCGCACCTTGCATCGACAGGTTGCCTTAAAGCAGTTAAGTTGCTTTCTGTTACAGGCGCTTACTGGCGTGGCGA
>CADBMQ010000184.1 GCA_902795765.1 Oscillospiraceae bacterium
ATTGCGTGGAGTTGTATGACGCGTACGATATTTTGTCCGAAAACTGCGAAAAGTATGGTTGCAATGCAATTCGTGCAGACGCACTCGAATACGATTTGTCGGGGTATGACATCATAACTTGCAATCCGCCATATATTGCAGAGAGCGAACGAAAAACATTGTCACTCGAAGTTTTGAAAGAGCCCGAAACTGCCTTGTTCGCAGAAGATGACGGACTGTATTTTTATAAAAAGATTGCAAAAAAGCCTAAGTCGGGCAGTTTTATTGTGTTCGAAATCGGCTATAAGCAGGCAGATGCCGTAAGCGAAATCTTAAAAATAAATAATTACGAAAATATCACTGTTCACTATGACTTGTGTGGTAATGCACGAGCGGTGACAGGTTTGAGAAAGGTTGATTAAAATGGCAGATAAACAGCAGGAAGCAAGACAGAAAGCGCTTGAAACAGCACTTTCTAACATTGAAAAACAGTTTGGTAAAGGCGCAGTAATGCGTCTTGGCGAAAACTCGGCAATGAATGTCGAGGCTATCTCGACAGGTTCTTTGTCGCTCGACTTGGCACTCGGTATAGGTGGTGTGCCGAAGGGCAGAATTATCGAAATATACGGCCCCGAATCTTCAGGTAAAACAACACTCGCACTTCACGTTGTTGCGTCTTCGCAGAAGAATGGCGGAACTGCCGCATTTATCGACGTTGAACACGCACTCGACCCTGAATATTCGGCAGCACTTGGTGTTGACATCGACTCATTGCTCGTGTCGCAACCTGACACGGGCGAACAGGCTCTCGAAATCTGCGAAGCACTCGTTCGCTCAAATGCGGTTGATGTTGTCGTAGTTGACTCGGTAGCGGCTCTCGTTCCTCGTTCGGAACTTGAAGGTATGATGGGCGACTCGCATGTTGGTCAACACGCAAGACTTATGTCACAAGCACTTCGTAAGTTGACTGCTTGTATCTCGAAGTCAAATTGCGCAGTAATTTTCATCAACCAGTTGCGTGAGAAAATCGGTGTTGTATATGGCAACCCCGAAGTTACAACAGGTGGTAGAGCGCTCAAATTCTACGCATCAGTTCGTATTGATGTTCGCCGTGTTGAAACACTCAAAGCACAAGGTGAAATGGTTGGCTCACACACTCGTGCAAAGGTTGTTAAAAACAAAGTTGCACCGCCGTTCAAAGAGGCAGAGTTCGATATTATGTATGGCGAAGGTATTTCGCACGAAGGCGAACTTATCGACCTTGGTGTAAAGGCGGAAATCGTTCAAAAAAGCGGTGCTTGGTTCTCATATAATGGACAAAAAATCGGTCAAGGTAGAGATAATGCAAAAATGTATCTCTATCAGCACCCTGAAATTGCAGAGGAAATCGAGAAGAAGATTTTTGAAAACCGTGACAAAATCATAGTTCCACGCAAAACAAAAATGCTTCCGAAAGCACCTGTTGCAGTTGAAACAGAAACAAAGGCAGAAGAAACAACCGAGAAAAAATCGGCTCCGAAAATGCCGAAAATCGACATTGATATTGCTGTTGAGGACTGATGATTATACTCGAAGTAAAACCTGCACGAAAGCATAGGTATCTACTTGTGCTTGATGAGTGCGAGATGCTTTTGGACTCCGAAACGGTCGAGCAACACAAACTCAAAGCAGGAGTGAAACTCACGCACGAGCAACTCGAAAAGTTGAAACTCCATTCAAATTGCATTCGTGCGCTCTCAAAAGGCTCATGGCTACTTGGACAAAGGGACTATTCGTGCAAGGGACTGCGTGATAAGTTGTTGCCCGACTTTGGCGAGTATGCCTCGGATTATGCGATCGGTCAACTCGAAAGTGTCGGCGCATTAAATGACGAGCGCTATGCAAATTTGATGGCAGAATATTACGCAGAGTATAAAAATCTTTCAAGAAAAGCAATAGTTCAAGAACTATATAAAAAAGGAATTTCCCGAGCTACGGCTCAGACCGCAGCAGAAAATCTCGAATACGACCATACCGATGCGATTGTGCGAATAATCAGCGTAAAATATCGTGGGTATGCGACTGACGAGAAAATTAAAAGAAGAATGATAGCGGCACTTCAACGAAAAGGATTTACATTTCGTGAGATAAACGCCGCAATAGACCAAATCAACGAGGAGAACGGATATTAAATGGCATATAAAATTGGAATGGTGTCGCTTGGATGCCCAAAAAATCAGGTAGATGCCGAAATAATGCTTGCGTCGCTTGTGGCAGACGGATTTGAGCTTACAAATGACGACCAAAAGGCAGACGCAATTATTGTTAATACCTGTGGTTTTATCGAGGATGCAAAACGAGAGGCAATTGACAACATTTTGGAGGTTGCCGAGCTCAAAAAGACGGGCAAGCTCAAAGCACTCATCGTTTCGGGTTGCTTGGCACAACGTTATAAGGACGATATGCGCCGTGACATTCCCGAAATTGATGCGATTGTTACACTCGGACAAAATGGCGAAATTGCAAGAATTGTTCGTGATGCAATAAATGCGAAAGAGAACAAACCGCTTATGTTCGAGGCAGAACTCGGTTGTTTGCCGATAAACGGCGACCGACTTTTGACAACTCCATCATATACTGCATACTTGAAAATCGCAGAAGGTTGCGACAACTGTTGCACCTATTGTGCCATTCCGATGATTAGAGGAAGATTTCGTTCTCGTGAAATAGACGATATTGTCAATGAGGCTCATGGACTTGCACAGTCGGGTGTCAAGGAATTGACTGTTGTTGCGCAGGATACAACTCGCTATGGCGAAGATATTTACGGCAAACAGTCATTGCCCGAATTGCTTGATAAGCTCTGTGAAATTGACGGTATCGAGTGGATTAGAGTGCTTTATACATATCCCGAGCGAATTAACGACGAATTGCTCGATTGCATTGCAAAGCAGAGCAAAATTTGCAAATATCTCGACATTCCGATACAACACGCAGCAGACGGTGTGTTGAAGAGAATGAACCGCAAATCGACAAATGCTGAACTTCGTGAACTCATAACAAAAATTCGCAATCGCATTCCGAATATGGTAATCCGTACCACGATGATAGTAGGATTTCCTGGCGAAACTGATGAGGACTTCACCGAGTTGTGCGAGTTCGTTCAATGGGCAAGATTTGACCGACTCGGTTGCTTCACATACTCGCCTGAGGACGGAACGATTGCGGCAGAAATGCCCGACCAAATCGAACCCGACATAAAAGAGCGTCGTTACGAAGTTTTGATGGCAGAGCAGTCGGTTATATCCGAGGAGATTGCCGCAAAGAAACTCGAAAAATTAATAAAAGTGCTTGTCGAGGGTTATGATAGTCTTAATAAGTGCTGTTACGGCAGAAGCGAGTCGGACGCACCCGACATTGACGGTAAGGTGTTCTTCACGGCAGCGAAAAAGCCGAAAGAGGGAGAATTTGTGACAGTCAAAGTCACAGACACTATTGAGTATGATTTAATCGGCGAATTGGAAAGGGTGGACTAAATTGAATATTCCAAATAAACTGACGATATTCAGGGTAATACTTGCCCCTGCTTTACTTGCAGTAATGTTGTTGAAATTTCAGCACAATATGGCAGTCGCACTTGCAATTTTTATTGTTGCGTCGATAACCGACTTTCTTGACGGCCAACTTGCTCGTCGAAACAATATGGTAACAACATTCGGTAAGTTTTTAGACCCGATTGCAGACAAACTTTTGGTTTTCGCCGCAATGATGGGCTTGGCTGCAAGATTTTGCGTCAAGGGCATTGCGTGGGTAATATTCATTATGATTACCCGTGAGTTGCTTGTTGCGTCGGCAAGAATGCTTGCGGCGGCAGATGGCAACGTAATTTCTGCCGATATTTGGGGCAAACTCAAAACTGTTGCACAAATGGTTGCAGTTGTCGCAGTAATAACTTTTGAAGAACTCAAAACAATCTTCGAACTCACAAAAAGTGTAACAGACACGTTTTATCTTGTCGGCACAATTCTTATGTGGATAACTGCTGTTTTGACAATTTTCTCGGGTATAAATTACCTTATGGCTTGTCGCAGATATATAATGAAATCGAAATAAAAATGTGTGGACATAACACGTTTGGTGTGATATAATATTAGAAAAGGCGTATGCGGGAGAAGTAGTGAGTAAATCGGCTTTCAGAGAGTGCTGTCGAGGCTGAAAACAGCATAGCAGATGATGACTTGTGAAATGCACCCGACAGTCTGTGGCAGGAAAGAAAACGAGTATTGCCACACGGCAGACTCCGTTATCGGTCGTTTGAGTTATAAACAGGAGTGGAACCGCGTACTTCGCCTCCGATGGGATTGCCCCGTCGGAGGTTTTTTGTTTTGAAAGGGATAATTTTATGTTTGATAAAATAAAAGAGGATATTAAGACTGTCAAGTTGCGTGACCCTGCGGCACGTTCCTCGATAGAAATTTTGCTTTTATATCCGGGACTGAGTGCGATAAGACGTCATAGACGTGCGGCATTTTTCCAACGACACGGTTGGAAATTTATAGCGAGATGGATTTCGCAAAGATGCGTTAAAAAAACAGGAATTGAAATCCACCCGGGCGCAACAATCGGTAAAAGACTTTTCATCGACCATGGTGTTGGCGTCGTAATCGGCGAAACCGCAGAAATTGGCGATGATGTGACTATATACCAAGGTGTAACGCTCGGTGGTACAGGTAAAGATACGGGCAAACGTCACCCGACAATCGGCAACGGAGTGCTTATTGGCGCAGGTGCCAAAGTGCTAGGCCCGTTCAAGGTTGGCGACAATTCTCGAATTGCGGCGGGCGCAGTTGTGCTTGAAGAAGTCCCCGAAAACTGTACGGCAGTCGGCGTACCGGCTCATATTGTCAAGAGAGACGGAGTTCGTGTCAACAATGACCTCGACCAAATTCACATTCCCGACCCGATTTCGCAGAAACTCTGCGAGTTGGAGCATCGCATACACGAATTAGAAAACACGAAAAAGGAGAATTAAAATGCAGATTTACAATTCGGCAACTCATACAAAACAGGAATTTGTTCCCAATGAACAGGGCAAGGTGCAGATGTACACTTGTGGCCCGACAGTTTACCACTTTGCTCATATCGGCAATTTGCGTACCTATATAATGGAAGACGTGCTTGAAAAGTACCTCCGTTTTTCGGGCTATGATGTAAACCGTGTTATGAATATAACCGATGTTGGACACTTATCAAGTGACGCAGATACAGGCGAAGATAAGATGCTCAAAGGTGCAAAGCGAGAGCATAAAACTGTTATGGAGATAGCAAAGTTCTATACTGACGCATTCTTCTCCGACTGCGAAAAACTTCATATCAAGCGTCCTGATGTTGTCGAACCTGCTACTAATTGTATCGACGACTTCATCAAAATGGTAAGCGGTTTGCTTGATGGCGGTTACGCATATATCGCAGGCGGTAATGTATATTTTGACACTTCAAAGCTCGATAATTACTATGTTTTCAACAATTTTGATGCCGATGATTTGGCAGTCGGTGTTCGTGATAGTGTTGATGTTGACGAAAGCAAACGAAACAAAACCGACTTCGTTTTGTGGTTCACAAAGTCGAAGTTTGACGATCAGGAACTCAAATGGGATAGCCCGTGGGGTGTTGGTTATCCGGGTTGGCATATCGAATGCTCATCAATCAGTATAAAAAATAACGGCGAGTACCTCGATATCCATTGCGGTGGCATCGACAACGCATTTCCGCACCACACCAACGAGATTGCACAAAGTGAAGCATATCTCGGCCATAAGTGGTGTAACTATTGGTTTCACGTTCTTTATCTCAACACCGCAAATGGTAAAATGAGCAAGTCGAAGGGCGAGTTTTTGACAGTATCTTTGCTCGAAGAAAAAGGCTACGATCCGCTTGCATATCGTTTCTTCTGCTTGGGCTCTCACTATCGTAAGGCACAGGAGTTCTCTTTTGAGTCGCTTGACAATGCGGCAGGTGTTTTTGAAAAACTCATCTCAAAAATTGCGTCACTCAAAGATGAGTCGGGAGAAGTTGACGAAGAAATCGTAAAGGAATATACAGAAAGGTTTAAATCGGCACTTGATAATGACCTTAACACATCACTTGCAATCACTACTTTGTATGACGTTTTAAAAGCG
>CADBMQ010000185.1 GCA_902795765.1 Oscillospiraceae bacterium
GTATCTGTTGCTCAAAATGTACCGAACTTATGCGTGCAGGTGGTACTCCCGGTTGCATCATTCGTGATAGTGAATTGTATATGCCGATGTACCGTGAAAAGTGTATGAACAAATAAGGAGTCTTGTATGTTTTGCGAATGGTTGGAAAACAACAATTTAAATGATATTCAACTTAATTTCGACATACTACCTGACATAAACAATATTTATTGGAAAAATGCTCGTAAGAGTTACATTGCAGATGCCGAAAAGTATCTTAATTATGAGTGGTTGCCGATTACTGCCGATATGTGGCTCGACTTTTCTAAAAACGGCAATCGCTCTCGTATGGAAGACCGTCATTTTGCCCGCCGCACCGCTCTATGTAAACTTGTCGAAGGTGAATTGGCAGAGCAAAAAGGCAGATTTTTAAACGATATTGTCAACGGCATTTTTGCGATTTGCGAAGAAAGTTTTTGGGGAGTTTCGGCTCATCTTGAAAACAACAAAATTTTGCCGACTGTCGAAAATCCGACTATCGACCTGTTTTCTGCTCAAACTGCGGGAAATCTTGCGATTGTTTACAATCTGCTTCACGATAAGTTGGATGAGATTGCTCCAAACATTTCAACCGTCATTTTAAATCATCTCAAAAAGCGGATTAAAGAGCCGTTTGAGAGCCGGGATTTTTGGTGGACGGGCAAATCTCGTGACTTTGTCAACAACTGGAATCCGTGGATAATCTCAAATGTTTTGAGCGTTTATCTGTTCGCAAGTGAGAACGGCGATGAAAAGATAAACGGTGTGCGTTTGTGCCTTGAAACTGAGGACTACTACATTCGTTCCTGTCTTTCGGACGGCGGTTGTGACGAGGGTGTGAGTTACTGGGGTGTTGCGACAGGTTGTGTATTCGACACTATTGAGCAACTCTACCTTGCGAGTGGTGGCAAAATTGATTTCTTCAAAGAACCGCTTATTCAAAAAATGGGTATGTTTGCACTTGATACGCACATTTGCGACAACCTGTTTTTGAACTTTGCAGACGGTAAAAATCATCCCGAAATGTGGGGCTCGTTGCTTTATCGTTTTGGAAAATACATTGATAATAATGAACTTTCCGCACTTGGTTGTGTAACATACGAAAACGATCGCAGACAGTCATATATGCTTCGTCGTGAGTTGATGCAAATGGGCGAAATTCCGACAATGGATTGCCCGAAACACAAGGCTGACGCTTATTTTGACAAGTTGCAGTTGACTGTTTGCCGTAAAAATGATTTCATTCTTGCGACAAAAGGCGGTCACAATGACGAGAGCCACAACCACAATGATGTTGGTTCAATCTCCGTATTCGTTGATGACAAGCCGCTGCTGATTGATATTGGTGTTGGAGAATACACCGCAAAAACTTTCTCGCCACAACGTTATGAACTGAAACCGATGCAAAGCTCGTGGCACACATTGCCCGAAATCAATGGTGTTATGGAACATAACGGCAGAGAGTTTTGCACAGATAGTTTTGATTTTGAAAACGGTGTTACTTCGCTCGATTTTGCGAGTGCTTTCGAGAAAAATGCGGGTATTCGTCATCTTTCACGTCAGACTTGCATAAAAGATGAAGGTATCGAAATTTGCGACAGTTTCGAATTTGAAAACGAGCAGAATACTGTTTGCGAAAACTTTATTTTTATTGATGAGCCGAGCGTTAAATCCGACGGAATTCACGTTGGAAAATGTTTGCTCACTATTCCTAATGACTGTAAGGTCGAACTCGACTTTATGGATATATCAAACGAAGGTTGGCTTAAAATGGCTTGGGATACGGACAAAATTTGGCGTATTCGTGTTGTTAAGGTCACAAAACAAAAAAACTTAATTTAAAATTTTTAATTAAAAAGGAGTGCTTCTAAAATGAAAAAAGTTGCAATAGTTACAGGATGTGCCGGTGGTATCGGTTATGCTACCGTACAGAAACTCATCGAAAATGATTACTTCGTTGTTGGTATGGATGTTGCCGAATATGACGGCGTTAAAGACAGATTTGTTGATTTTAAAAAATCATTCCGCTATGTTAGAGGCGATTTGAGCATCGCTGAACACAGAGAAATTCTCTGCAAGACTGCTCTCGAAGAAACAGGCAGAATTGATGCTCTCGTTAACGTTGCAGGTGTTGCTCCGTCTGTTCGTGCTGACCTTCTCGAAATGTCGGAAGAAAGTTATGACAGAGTTATGGGCATCAACACAAAGGGTACTTTGTTCCTCACACAGACAGTTGCTAATGTTATGAAAGAAAACGAGGCTGTTGACGGCATTCGTGGTTATATCGTAAACATTTCTTCTATGTCTGCTTACACAAGCAGTGTTAATCGTGGCGAATACTGCATTTCAAAAGCAGGTGTTTCGATGATTACAACTCTCTTCGCAGACAGACTTGCCGAGTATGGCATTATGGTCAACGAAATCCGTCCGGGTATCATCGCAACAGGTATGACTGATACTGTTAAAGAGAAATATGACAACCTCATTGAAGGTGGTTTGCTCCCGATTAAGCGTTGGGGCATGCCCGAGGATATCGCATCTGCTGTTTATGCTCTCTGTTCGGGTGCTTTGCCCTATGTTACAGGTCAGAGCGTTGATGTTGATGGCGGTTTCCACATTCAAAGACTCTAAGAGGTACATACTATGCAAATTATCAGACTTACTGCCGCAGTTGTTGGTACAGGTGCGGCAGGTTACAACGCCGCTATTCGTCTTAATCGACTTGGCGTTAAGGACGTTGCTATCATAACAGAGGGTGTCAACTGCGGTACTTCCCGTAACACGGGTTCGGACAAGCAGACCTACTACAAGCTCGGTCTTGGTGGCGATGCACGTGACAGCGTTGCGGATATGGCAAACGACCTTTTCAAAGGTGGTTGTGTTGACGGAGATACTGCATTGGTTGAGGCAGCTTTGTCGTCACGTTCGTTCCTTAATTTGTGCGAACTTGGTGTTGCATTTCCAACCAACCGCTATGGCGAATATGTCGGCTACAAGACCGACCATGACCCGTTTGAACGTGCGACAAGTGCAGGTCCGCTTACTTCAAAGATGATGACAGAGTCGCTTGAAGCAGAGGCAAAAAGGCTCGATATTAAGATTTTTGACCATCAGCTCGTTGCTTCAATTATCAAAAACGGTGACGAGGTTGCAGGTTTGCTTGCGGTTGATACTCGCAACGGCGAGTTCACGCTCTACAACTGCAAAAGCGTTGTTTATGCAGTTGGTGGCCCTGCCGGTATTTATCAAGATAGCGTTTACCCGACTTGCCATCACGGTGCAAGTGGTGTCGCTTTTGAGGCTGGTGTTATTGGTCAGAATTTGACCGAATGGCAGTATGGTCTTGCGTCAATCGCACCTCGTTGGAATGTTTCGGGTACTTATATGCAGGTTTTGCCTCGCTTTGTGTCGGTTGACGAAGAAGGCAACGAATACGAATTTTTGAACGAATACTTCGACGATTTGTATGAGTGCCTTTCGATGGTGTTCTTGAAAGGTTATCAATGGCCGTTTGACTCTCGCAAGGTTTTAGATGGCTCGTCTGTTATCGACCTGCTCGTTTATCGTGAAAAGATTATGCGTGGTCGCAGAATATATCTCGACTTCCGCACCAATCCATTCGGTATGGACGAAATTGAGTTTGACAAGTTGTCGAGCGAGGCTTTCGACTATCTCAACAAGGCTCACGCTTGTTTTGGAACTCCGATTGAGCGTTTGCGCCTTATGAATGAACCCGCTATCGACCTTTACAAGTCAAAAGGTGTCGATTTGGATACTGAAATGCTTGAAATTGCACTTTGTGCTCAGCACAACAATGGTGGTTTGGCAGTTGATGCTTGGTGGCAGACGGCAGTTAACGGCTTGTTTGCGGCAGGTGAAGTTGCAGGTACACACGGAATTTATCGTCCGGGTGGATCGGCACTTAACTCGGGACAGTGTGGCTCGCTTCGTGCAGCACAGTTTATCTCTGCAAAACGCAACGAAGAGCCTTTGGCTGAC
>CADBMQ010000186.1 GCA_902795765.1 Oscillospiraceae bacterium
CAAAGACGCACCATCTCGTCTGAAACTCCATTGTTCATAAAGTTCGTTTTGATCGAGAGCTTCTTTTGCGTATTCAATAACCTTGCTAATCGTGATAACACCCTCAGTAACCAAATCGACGCCTTCAATTTCGGCAATCGGCGGAACATCACCACTTTCAAAAGATAAACTTGCACGAACAGGCTTACCGAGATACTTCGCTGCAACAGAAGATGTTGTACCACCGCAAATAATGTGTTTCCCTTCCTTCGAGAAGAAGAGCGACATCATACGGTCGCAGTCATCACGGTTACGAGGCGGACCAAACAGAATGTTCATCGGGTTTCTCTTGCGAACCTTCATAACACAAGCAGTAGCGTCATCACCGGGATGATGACCATACTCTTTGTCGCATTGGTCAACAAGCATAGTAGCAAGTGTTTTAGCGGTATAACCTGCGATAACCAAAATTTTCATAAACTCTGCAATATCTTCCTCTTTCCAACCGAAGTTGTAGGCTATGCCGATTCCTGCGTGTGGACAACCGTCGCTCATCGCAATAAGACAATCGTCTTCCTGCAATTTCACAACCGATTTCATAACTTTCTTTCCGTCGATATTTAATTCGGTTCTTGCATAGTCGTAAATTTCTCCGTTGCGAATAAAAATAACCTTCGGGTTATCATATTGAATAATCTCAACAGTTTCGTTTTCGATAATATGCAGAATAGTAAAGGTAGAGTAGGCAACGCCTCTGACGGAACAAATCGGCAATGTTGCGGCAATGGTCGAAACGCAGTATTCAAGTTTCAAACCCTCAGCCATCATAGTTGAAATAATTTTAGAAGTTAAGGTCGATAAAATACTTGCCTTAACACCGCTGCCGAGTCCGTCTGCAAGCACAATAACGGTAGAGTTTTCACCTTGATTTATTATGTCAACGTGGTCGCCACAAAGTTGTTCACCCTCGTGGTTTATACTTTTCCAACCGATTTCAGCACATAAATTATTCATTGCTGATAGACTCCTTTAACTTGGTGAGTGCAATCTTAGTTTCAGCCGCAGTTTCGCCGAGCAAAGATGCAATTTCCTGAACGATACGCATCTGTTTATCAACAACGTTATCAGCAATCTCGACAGTCTGACGGCTTATGTCTTCTTTCTTTTCACGTTGAGTTTCCTCTTCGGTAACATCACGGAAAATGCCGAGAATAAGTCTGTATTCGCTATCGTAAACAACAGTTTTATCAACATACTTGCCATATTCAGCAAGATACTCACGCTTATCGTGAACACCTTTTCCAGTTGCAAGAGCATTCAAGAGGTCTTGCGGATCAAGAACACGAACAACTTGGTCTCCCAAAATATCGTTAGCACTACGAAGATTAAGTATCTTAATAGCGGCTTGATTCACCTGTTGAACTTCAAGTTTCTCGTTCAAAACAATCAAACCATTCGGAGTATTTCGAGCGATAGTATCAGAGAAGTTTTCAGCCTTATCTTTAAGGAAGGGCAAGCACATAGAAATTTCTGCTTTACCTTGCAAAATAGCAATCGCTTTTTCACGGCAGGTGTCATAACCACACGAACCGCAGTTAAGTTCATCACTCGGCTTCATTTTACCCATCTGACGAAGTGCATCACGAATTTCCGATTCACTCGGAATGTGATTTTTCTTGTCGATAATCTCAAATGACTTTTGCAAATCAATATGGTCAACATCAGCCACATCGAAATCTTTTTCACCTGCATAATTTGATACCGCAATATAATCCTTAACAGGCGAACGGTGGAATTTTTCCATAACAGGACCACCAACGCAACTGCCGACACAAGCGGACATTTCGATAAAGCAGTTATGCAAATTACCGTTTTCAATGTCTTTAAGAGCGGCTATGCAGTTTTCGGTGCCGTCAATCGCCATATAACTGAATTTCGGATTATCCAAAGCCATAGTTTTAAGAATACCGCCCGTTGTCGGGAAAAATCTCGCACGGCTGTTGTCGTCCGAATCCATCTTCTTTTCAAGTTCGATGTTTTCAGCTTTAAGCCAGGCAGTAAGTTCGTCAAAAGTAAGAACGGCATCAACAATATCTTCGTAGTGTTGTGCTTCGTCCTTCTTTGCAACGCAAGGACCGATAAATACGGTTTTTGCGTTAGGAATACGTTTCTTAATATCCTTGCAATGAGCTTGCATAGGCGACAAAACATCAGCCAAGTAAGCTAGTTCAGCAGGGAAGTATTTTTGATTAAGAAGATTAACCGAGTGGCAACACGATGTGATGATAATATCATGATCGTCTTCGTTTACCATACGGTCGTACTCTTTTTTGATTATAGTCGCACCAATCGCTGTTTCTTCAACATCATAAAATCCGAGCTTTTTCAAAGCTTCACGCATAGATTCAATGCCGACACCTTCATAGTTTGCGACAAATGACGGAGCAAGGCTAACTACAACAGGATCGCCACATTGCATTAAAACCTTAACCTTTTCGGTCTCGTCAACAATCTGCTTTGCGTTTTGCGGACAAACAACAAAACATTGACCGCACATAATGCACTCATTACCGATAATGTATGCTTGGTTTCCCGAAAAACGGATAGATTTAACGGGACAGTGACGAATACATTTGTAGCAATTCTTGCAGTTGGATTTTTTCAGAGTTAAACACTCCATTTAAGTTCACGCTCTTTCTTGTTCAATTACTTTCAATACGTGTTCGTTAAAGAACTCGTTAAAATTTTCGGGAGTAATTCCGGTAAAAACGTCATCGTCAATTGTGATAGTAACACCAACACGATTGCACTGACCGGTACAAAAACTACCGGCCAATGCAACTTCATTATCAAGTTTGTGTTCTTCAACAGCTTTTTGGAAAAGTTCAACCAACTTTTCCGAGCCTTTAAGATGACAAGATGAGCCAACACAAATTTGAACAATCATCTTATTTCACCTGCTTCAAAACAGCGTCTTCAAAGAATTTGGTACAGATGAAACCCACATATAAGTGTCGTGATTTGCAGACAGCAGTTCAAACTGACTACCACGCTCAAAAACAAAAATTCGACAATGACCATTGTTTGGCAGTTCAACTTTTTTAACATCAGCCACAGGCAGAGAAGGCACATACGGATCGGCATGAGCAATTTCGATATAATCTGTCAAGTCGTCAAATGCAAGTTCCGGAATTTTTGCAAGTGGGCTATCCTTGCTCATAATAGTGACATATTTAAATTCGGTAATCAATTCCGAATTAAGCCCTTTTTCCTGCATCATACTTTGATAATAACTGTCAAACTGTTCGCTGTACCTAATTATCCCAAGTTTGTAATCCTTGTTCAAAACATTATTTATCGCACGAGATGCATTAGTTTCCTTGTAAAAAAGTTCTGTTTCGGACATACGATCTACTTTTTTAGAAAACTGTGCAAAAGCATTCGCAATATAACTTGCTCTCGGCACAGAAATAGAAAACTGCGTTTTGGCAGTTGATCCGTCCTTGAAAAGATTTTCAATATCGTCAACAAGGCCGAGAGCCTTCTCGGCATAGCGAACGAACAATTCACCGTCGGGAGTTAAAAACATACCTTTTGAACTTCTCTCAAACAAAGCAACTCCAAGGCTCGATTCAAGTTCCTTGATAGCACGGCTGAGTGCAGGCGCACCGACTAACAATTCATCGGCTGCTTTGTTGATTGAGTTAGTTTCAGCAACCGCTAACGCATATTTCATGTGTAGCAAATTCATAAAATGCATCTCCCCTCGGCAATGATTTAAACATTGCACTTGTACAATACCGTATACCACGAACCTTGTCAACGCTAAATTACAAAATTTTCAAAATGTTAAACTTCATTTAAGAAAACTATGTTAAAATAACCGCAGAAAATGTTAATGGGGGTATTATAATGCGTATATTACTTGCCGAAGATGAACGAGCGTTGTCAAAAGCGCTTGTTAAAATTTTTGAAAAAAATAACTACTCGGTTGATGCAGTATATAATGGAGAAGATGCGCTGATTTATATAGAATCGGGCAGTTATGATGTTGCGGTGCTTGATATAATGATGCCGAAACTCGACGGCATATCCGTCTTGAAAGAAGTTCGTGCGTCGGGCAATCCAATACCGATATTGATGCTCACAGCAAAATCCGAGATAGAAGACAAAGTGCTTGGACTTGATAGCGGAGCGAATGACTATTTGGCAAAGCCGTTCGATACAAGAGAACTACTTGCCCGAATTCGTTGCATAACCCGAGCAAAGTCTGAAACAGATACCAAACTAACAGTTGGCAATATCACGCTCGATCGTGCAACATTCGAGTTGTCGTCTCCACTAGGCAGTTTTAAACTGACAAATAAGGAATATCAAATGATGGAATTTTTTATGGCAAATCCGCATCAAATCATCTCGATAGAGAGATTTATGGAAAAAATTTGGGGATTTGACACCGAAACTGAAATAAATGTAGTGTGGGTGTATATATCATACCTGCGAAAAAAACTGACCTCATTAAATGCCGATATTCAAATCAAGGCGTCACGTAATGCGGGATATTCTTTGGAAAATGCTTATGATTAAGAAACTAAAACGAAAGTTCATATTACTTGCGACAATTTCAACGTTTTTGCTGATGACGACGTTAATCGGCATAATGAACGTGGTAAACTTCTCATCAATCATAACCGAAACTGATACAATACTCGATGTGTTGATAAAGGCAGACGGTAGGTTTGAGAACTCAAAAAACAACGATAATAAACCACCGAAAGAACCGAAAAATTTTGTACCTCACGGTATGTCACCCGAAGTACCGTATGAATCACGATTTTTTACAGCAAAGATTTCAAATGGTGGCGAAATTATCGATCAGAATACTTCAAAAATAATTTCTGTCACCGAAAGTGACGTAGAAGAATACGTCGCAAAAGCGATAATCAGTAATAAATCACGAGGATTTATAGAGCAATTTAGATTTAAAATAACTTCCGAGGGAGATAATACAAAACTGACTTTTCTCGATTGTGGCAGAAAGTTAGATTCGTATTTCTTCTCAATGTGGGTTAGCATCGGAGTTGGATTGCTCGGTTGTGTGATTGTGTTTGCGTTCTTCTTGTTTGCGTCGGGCAGAATAATCCGGCCAATCGCAGAAAGTTACGAAAAGCAAAAACAGTTTATAACTGACGCAGGTCACGAAATAAAAACACCGCTAACTATAATAAATGCGAATTTGGATTTGCTATCAGACGAGATAGGCGAAAACGAGTGTGTATCCGACATTCAAAACCAAACCACTCGATTAAGTGAGCTGACAAGCGATTTGGTTTATCTCTCAAAAATGGAAGAATCGGGCGAAAAATTGCCAAAAGTTGATTTCCCGTTGTCCGACCTTGTTTTTGATACGGCGAATTCGTTTAAAACGCTTGTGATGTCACAAAACAAAGAATTTAATTTGAACATTCAACCATCATTGTCAATGAACGGCTCGCCCGACTCGATAAAGCATTTGGTTTCGATTTTGGTTGAAAATGCGATAAAATATTCTCCCGAAAACGGAACGATTTCAGTTGAACTATCAAAACTCAAAAAGTCATTGATTTTATCTGTTTATAACACAACAATAGAGCAGATTGACAAAGATAAACTACCACTTGTATTTGAACGATTTTATCGAACAGATGCGTCAAGAAACTCCGAAACAGGCGGACACGGCATCGGCTTGTCAATAGCGAAAGCCATAACCGAGTCGCATAACGGAGTAATAACCGCCTCGACAGAAAGCGGATTGGATTTCAAAATAACCGCAATATTTCCTCAATAAAAAATATTAAAAGACCGACAATTTTTTGTCGGTCTTTTAAGTTCAGTTAAAATTCGAGATATATAATACAGACATAAACCAAGGAAAGGAGCAGACAAAATGAAATTTCGTCACGAGTGGAAACACGAAATAAATTACGCAGATATGTTGACACTTCGAACAAGGCTCGACGCAGTTATGAAGCGAGATGACCATACAGTAAATAATGTATATAAAATTCGCAGTCTTTATTTTGATAACATAGCAGACACAGCTTTGCGAGAGAAGATAGACGGAGTAAATATTCGTGAAAAATTCCGTATTCGCTACTATAATAACGACACTTCATTCGTAGTTCTCGAAAAGAAGAGCAAGATAAACGGATTGTGTGCGAAAGAGCGAAGCATTATTTCAAAAGAGTTGGCGCAAGACGTTGTGGACGGCAATTACAAATCACTTTTAGATACGGGCGATAAACTTTGCACAGAGTTTTATTCCAAAATAATGACAGGTGGACTTCGCCCGAAAACAATAGTTGACTACACAAGAGATCCGTTTGTGTTTAGTGCTGGTAACGTTCGTGTGACAATCGACTACGATATACGCACAGGTGAATTTCGCACCGATTTCTTAAATCCGAAAACTTTAACAATACCGGCAGGGAACTCGCCGATAATTTTAGAGGTGAAGTGGGACAACTATCTGCCCGACATAATCAAAGATGCCGTAACGATAAAAGGGCGGCGTGTGACCGCATTTTCAAAATATCAACAATGCCGAATTTACGGCTAAATAAAAAGGAGTTTTAACTATGACATTCAGCGACATTTTTAAATCAAGTTTTCTTGAAAACGTTTCAGCAGTAAGCATACTCGATATGCTTCTCACAATCTTGTTAGCATTCTTGTTGGGATTGTTCATCTTTTTCGTGTATAAAAAGACCTATCAAGGAGTAATGTATTCGTCTTCATTCGGTGTAACACTCATTGCACTCACAATGATAACCTCGCAGGTAATTCTTGCAGTCACATCGAATGTGGTGCTTTCACTCGGTATGGTTGGCGCACTTTCAATCGTTCGTTTCCGTACTGCAATAAAAGAACCGCTTGACATCGCATTTTTGTTCTGGTCAATAGCCGCAGGTATTATCCTTTCGGCAGGTATGATACCACTTGCAGTCATCGGTAGTGTAATCATCGGACTCATTCTTCTTTTCTTCGTCAATAAAAAATCCCATAAAAATCCGTATATAATCGTTTTGTCGTGTTCTGACCGCAATTCTGAACTTTCGGCAATGGATTACGTAAACAGTAAGGTAGAGCGTTGTGTTGTGAAATCAAAATCGGCACAAAGCGGTTTAATTGAAATCAATATGGAAGTTCGATTAAAAGACGATAACACCGATTTTGTAAACGAACTTTCCACAATCAGCGGTGTAAATAGTGCCGTTTTGGTTAGTTACAACGGCGATTATATGGGATAAGGAGATGAAACAATGTCAACGAGCAAGCATATAGATAAAATCTGTATAATTCTTGTTGTCGTTATGCTTTTACTCACCGTTTTGTTTATGTCTGGCGAATACCTTGGAATTGAAGTTATAAAGCAAGATGACGAAAACGAGCGTTTCAGCCAAAATGACTTAAATTCCGATTGGCAATCGGACTCTGCAACGCAAATCACGTTTTCGGGAGATAGTGCGAAGATAAATGGAAATGGCGCATACTTCGCAAATGGTAATGTGCATATAATTTATGCGGGTAAATATATTTTGTCGGGCGAGTTATCAAACGGCAGTATTATAGTAGATGCAGACGGCGACGATAAAATTTGGCTTATGATGAACGGTGTGAGTTTAAACTGCGATGACAATGCCGCAATTATAGTTGAACAAGCCGACAACGTTTATATAACACTTAAAAGCGATACCGAAAATACAATCAAAACGGGAAAAGAGTATTCGTCCGAGGCAAAACAGTCGGGAATTGACGGAGCAATATATTCTCGTGACGATTTGACAATAAACGGCAGCGGAAAATTGAGTGTGACCGCTGAATATTCGCACGGTATCGTCTGCAATGATGACCTTAAAATCACAGGTGGAAATATCAATGTAACTTCCGAAAAAGATGCGTTTCACGCAAATGATAGCGTTCGCATAAGAAAAGCTGATGTAACACTAACGGCAGGAGATGACGGAATTACTGCATCGAATGATGATAGATCGGATTACATCTATGTTGAGTCTGGCAATGTGAATATCACAAAATGCTACGAAGGACTCGAAGCAAATACAGTAAGTGTTGTAGGTGGAAATGTTTCAATTGTTTCGTCGGACGATGGAGTGAATGCCGAAAGTTTAATTGAGATTTTGGGCGGAACAGTTCGTGTGGAAAACAAAACAGGCAGAGATGCCGACGGCTTCGACTCAAATAAAGATATCGTAATATCGGGTGGCAACGTGTTCATCAGCGTATCGCAAAGTGGCGGTAGTGGAGCATTGGATTACGGTAGCGAACGAGGTGGCACTTGCAAAATTGACGGTGGCACAGTTGTTGCTTGTGGTGGCAGTATGATGCTTGAAGAAATCAGTTCCGATTCAAAACAAGCATTTGTGATTAAGAGTGTTTCGGTAGCGGCAGATAGCAAACTTACGATAACAGACTCACAGAATAATGTTTTGGTTTCCGAAACAATTCCTGCTGATTTTAATGTTCTGACATTCAGCAGTGATATGTTGAGCCAAAATGATAAATGTACCCTCGCAGTAAATGACACAAAAACTGAAATTACAATGAACAGCGAAATGGATAGTGCTATTCAAAGTGGTGGACGTGGTGGTATGAATCCGAGCGGCAATTTTGGTGGCGGAATGCAAAACAATGATAATCAAAACACCGATAGCCAAAGTGCTGAGCAACGAGGTATGCGAAACTTCGATGAAAACGGCACTCCACCCGAAAAGCCTGATGGGGATAATGGTGGTACACCACCCGAAAAGCCAGATGGAGATATGCCAAGCGACAATCCATTTGAACAGGCAGATAGCAAAAATATTGACAATTCCAAACGTCAAAAGCCTGATGATAAGCAAGGAGTAGAGTCTGCAAGTGATATACAAAAGTCGGATAAAGACAGTAATTCAGTCAAATCGCAAACAGACAATATTCAAACGCAAGTCAATACAATAGATACATACACCTTAATTGTATTAGGTGCGTCAATAATATTGCTTTTAGTAGGTTTGCTAATAGCAGTCAAAAAGAAATAGAAAAAAAGACGAGTCGCAAGACTCGTCTTTTTGTTTAGCAATCGAGAAAATCTTTTCGATAGTCAACTCCGAAAAATTCAGCTAAAACTTTCATCTCACTATCTTTAATAGTGTTCACTCTCGGTAAATGAGCAGTAAGCATATAAATTTGAGCAGCCTTCTCGACCGTCTCAATAAGGCCAAACGCTTCGTCCAAGTTGTTGCCTGCACCATAAATTCCGTGCATACCCCAAACAACAAGTCGGAAATCTTTCATCTTTTCAGCAGTTGCTTCGCCTATTTCATTTGTATCACAAAGCATCCATTCAAGTGTGCCGATACCTTCGGGGAAAACAACAATACATTCAGTACACATCTGCCAAAGTGTGTGCGTAAACTCTTTCTCATCAAGTGAGTGAACATAGTTCATTG
>CADBMQ010000187.1 GCA_902795765.1 Oscillospiraceae bacterium
CTTTTTAATATTCGGTTTACAAAAAAATAAAAAGCCTTCGTCCAAACAGGACGAAGACCTAATTCTCCGTGGTACCACCCGTATTTTGAAAAAAAATGCAACACTCTATGACAGATAACGGTGTCAACCGCCACGAATTACTTTTATTTCACCCGTGAGGCTCCAAAGCGAACTTCAACTAAAATCTGACAGGCAATCACACCAAACTTGCCCTCTCTGTTGACATACTTTCAGTCTACTCTCTTTTTCTTAGCCTTTAAACTTATGTTATTATACCACTTTACCCACTTAATTGCAAGTATTTTTTATTTTTCCTTTTTTATAAAAATTATAAAAATTTATCTTGACAAAATACGGCCTACATAGTATAATATATTTTGTTCCAAATATGGTGGGTATAGCTTAGTTGGTTAAAGCGCCAGTTTGTGGCACTGGAGACCATCGGTTCGAATCCGATTATCCACCCCACCTTTAAAAGGCTTCACGCAATAGCGTGGGGCTTTTTGTTTTTTTATTAAAATAATACCTTTTATATTATCTTCACTTTCGTAAAACCTATTTATAGAATAAGTTTTACGGAGGTGTTTTTTTGAAAATAGTTATTCACTGCTCGACCGCAGTTTTTGCTATATTTTCAATTTTGATTTTTTCTTTTCAAATATATTATATGGAAGCGCTTCCCGATTCATTCAAAATCAGACGTGGAGAGAGTTTGCAACTTGAAAACGGTATTACGGCAAATGTGACTGAAAGCGAGAAAGTGTCGCTTAATTTGCTCGGTGTTATTCCTATTAAGCAAGTGTCTGTTAGTGAAATTGATGATTACGATGTTTGTTTATCGGGGAAAATCATTGGATTGAAAATTTTCACGAAAGGTGTTATGGTTGTTGGTGAGTCGCCTGTCGAGACCGAAAACGGCAACGTTTCTCCTGCCGAAGATGCAGGTATCAAGATTGGCGACAACATTATAACTATTGATGGGAAAAGTGTTTCTTCTAATGAAAGTGTGTCGCAGTTGATACACAATTCAAACGGCAAGAAAATGAGTGTTTTGATTTCGAGAAAAGGTGTTGAGCAAAATGTCACTCTCTGCCCTGCTATGACTAAAAACGGAGATTACAAGGCAGGTCTTTGGGTTCGAGATAGCTCGGCTGGAATTGGCACGATGACTTTTTACGATCCTATATCGGGAGAATATGCAGGGTTAGGTCACGCAATTTGCGATGTTGATACCGGAGAAGTTTTATCCGTATCTAATGGAGAGATTGTTGAAGCAAATGTTGTGAACATTGATCGTGGTGTCAAAGGCGAATCGGGTTCGCTATGCGGAGAGTTTTCGGGAGATAGAATTGGATCGCTTAACACAAACAACGAAAAAGGTATTTACGGCAGGCTCGACTCTGTTACCGATGGAAAAACGATGAAAATTGCACTTAAACAGCAGATAAAAATTGATAAGGCACAAATTTACGCTACTATTGATGGCAACACTCCATGCTTTTACGATTGTGAAATTGAGAACCTGAAATATGCCAACTCTCCTACTCAAAATATGGTAATTCACATAACTGATACACGCTTGACTGACAAAACAGGAGGTATCGTTCAAGGTATGTCAGGCGCTCCGATTGTGCAGAATGGCTCGATTATTGGGGCAGTTACTCACGTTTTCGTAAACGATCCTACCCGTGGTTATGCGATTTTTGCTGAAAATATGTATGACGAGATGAAAAAAGACGGAAAATAATTTCCGTCTTTTCACTTTTTTCTACAATTTTTCCTTATTTTGTAAATTTGCACAAAAAGTATATTGTAATTTCGTGGAATTATTTACCATATTTTAGGCAAGAAATTTCCATAAAATGGTTGATTTATCTTCCTTTTTATGGTATTATGTGTTCACAATATAAAAACGGAGGTAATTACTGTATGGAAAAGAAGTTAAAAATTTTGATTGCAGACAATTCGATTGAATTCTCTGCTGAATGCACTAAGTTGCTTAATTCTTATGGAATGGAGGTTGTTTTTACTGCGAAAGACGGTCAGAAACTGCTTGACTATCTCGAAAGTTATCGTCCCGATGTCGCTGTTATGGATATTTTTATGCCACACATTGACGCTCTCGGTATTTTGGAACGTGCGAAAACTCTTAATTTGGACAAGCAACCAGTTTTCTTCGTTATGTCGAATTTCGATAATCAACGTTTGGAAGAACAGGCACTTAATGCTGGTGCTGCATATTATTTTTTGAAGCCGTTTAAAGCCGAAACTCTTGCTCAACGCATTTTGCAAGTCACAGGTTGGCAGAGCAAAAAGTTGCCACTCAAATTCCAAAAACCGCAGACGGACAACGATTTGGAGCTTATGGTTACCGAAATTATTCATCAAATCGGTGTGCCTGCCCATATTAAGGGTTATCACTATCTTCGTGATGCGATTATTTTGGCGGTCAATAATCCCGAAATTATCAATGCAATAACCAAGCAACTCTACCCGACTGTTGCAAAGAATTTTCGTACCACTTCGTCAAGAGTGGAACGTGCTATTCGCCACGGCATTGAGGTTGCGTGGGACAGAGGCGATGTTGATGTTTTGAATTCGTATTTTGGTTACACGATACATATTGGCAGAGGCAAGCC
>CADBMQ010000188.1 GCA_902795765.1 Oscillospiraceae bacterium
GCCTTCTTCATAGCTGCGTTGATGCTATCCTTTGTAACCTCTGTGCTGCTCTTAACTACAGCGAAGAGAAGTGTTGTTGAACCTGTCGGAACCGGTACTCTCTGAGCAGCGCCGATGAGCTTGCCGTTGAGTTCAGGAATAACAAGGCCGATAGCCTTTGCAGCACCTGTGCTGTTAGGAACGATGTTAACAGCGCCTGCACGTGCTCTTCTAAGGTCACCCTTTCTCTGAGGTCCGTCGAGGATCATCTGGTCGCCTGTGTAAGCGTGGATTGTTGACATAATACCGCTCTGGATGGGAGCATACTTGTTAAGAGTATCAGCCATAGGAGCGAGGCAGTTTGTTGTGCAAGAAGCAGCAGAAATGATTGTATCCTCTTTTGTAAGAGTGTTCTCGTTTACAGAGAATACGATTGTTTTGAGGTCATTACCAGCAGGAGCAGAAATAACAACCTTCTTAGCGCCAGCATCGATGTGAGCCTGGCTCTTCTCTTTTGAGCAATAGAAACCTGTGCATTCGAGAACTACGTCTACACCAAGTTTGCCCCAAGGAAGATCCTTAGCGTTGGGCTCTTTGTAGATAGTGATTTCTTTACCATCAACGATGATTGAGCCTTCGCCAGCTTCTACTGTGTGTTTGCCTTCGCCAATTCTACCGCAGTAGCCACCCTGAGCTGTATCATACTTCAAAAGGTTAGCGAGCATCTTAGGATCTGTAAGATCGTTGATTGCTACGATTTCATAACCTTCTGCATCGAACATCTGACGGAAAGCCAAACGGCCGATACGACCAAAACCATTAATTGCAACTTTTACTGACATAATTTTTTTCCTCCTAAAAAAACTTCCTTTATATTTTATACCATTTTTTTAGATTTTTCAACCCCTATATGTTAAAATTTTAACTTTTTAGAAAAATAATTCAATTTTATAGCCATATATTTACATATTTTGTTATTTTTAGCAATTTTTAAGCAAAACTCGACAAATCCGTCGAAGTAACATCTCCTCTTTTTCATCGGCAGTTGCGTAGCATCTTGCAAGCATTTTTTCGATATCTTTAACAGAACGCTGATGGCATATTCTATCAACTATCTCATTTACTCTATTATAACCGTTTTTCTTTGCCTCAACTGAAATTAAATACAGTTCAAAAATATCTTCCTTATTTATCGGTGTTATAAATGCGTTATAAAGTTTTTCAAACAGTCCGAATTCCTGTGTTTTATTGTTTATTTGTGCGTTTGTTGTTTCTTCAAAGTAGTTTATCGGAGTCATTTTCATAAAATCAACCTTTCATATTAACTATGTACTATAAAATGAGTTAGAACATACGATAAAATAAAACAAAACGGAAATGTTAGCACCCACGCCGAAACCATTGATATTGCCGTATTCCAATTAACTCGTCGTAGTCCTGTGCTTGCTGCCGTTCCGCAAAGTGCTGCTGTTTTTACATTTGATGTGCTAATCGGCATACCGAGTGCAGTAGATATTGCGAGTGCAAATGTTGTTGCGATATCCGCAGACGCTCCTTGGTACGGTTTTAGTCTTGCAAAACCTTCACCGACCGACTTCATTATTCGTCCGCCACCGAGTGTTGTGCCGAGTGCCATAGTCAAGCCGACTATTAAGTAGGATTTTTTTAGTGTTGGCAGACCTAACTGCAAAAATACGGTTAGTTTTAAGCCGTCTTGCAAGCCGTGGAGAATTGATGACGACAAAGCGAATACTATTTGGACTGATTTCAATATACTGTTTGCAACTTTGGAAGATGTGCTTGAAAACGCTCGCTCGATTAGTCTGCAACAAGCAAATCCACCGAATGCACCGAGCAGTATTGACAAAAACAATCCTAAAATCACAGGCGACCACGATGATATATTGAATTTTCCTGTTACTGCAAGTGTTGAACCGCCAAGTGCGGCAAGTAGTGCGTGGCTTTCGCTTGTCGGGATTGCAAAGTACCACGCTGTTGTTGCGAGTATTATCACACTTAAAAGTGAGCAACAGAGTGATACGGTATTGTCTTTATATGATTTAGAGAGATTTGTTATTTCAAATATAGTTTTCGTTACTCTGCTACCGTATGTTGCTGACAAAACAACACCTATTAAATTGCAAACACCACCCATTACAGTTGCTTTATATAGAGAAAGGCATCTCGTCATCACACAGTTGGCAAGTGAGTTTGGTGCGTCTGTGAAGCCGTTTAAAAACGTTACTGCTATTACAAGTATTATTAGTATCAGCAACATTTCAATCTCCTTTTCACTCCGTTTATATATTTTTATTACGCTATTTATAATTTATGACATAATCACTTGACTATTATTGTCGAAATAAAGTATAATTAAGGAAAGGAGTGATTTTTTGAGAACCTTTAAAATGATATTATCTGCTCTTCTTGTAGCTTTTATTCTTGCCGGTACGGCATCTTGCTCGTGCAGTGATAATAAAGGTGACACGAAAGCTACAACTACTGCCATAACAACTGCAAAAGCTACCGTTAAAACAACGGCACCAACTACTGTTGCGACCACTACACCGGCTACATCCGCTGATAATGGTGACGAAAAATCCAATGATAGTTCTCTTCCCGCGCTGCCCGATATTTACAACAACGCAAAAGACTACGGTCATCCGAAAGACGAAAAGCGTCCGTCTGACGATTTTATTGCGTCACTTAATGGCTACACTCTTAAAATAAAGCATCCGTGGAATATGGGTATAAATGCGACCGACAAAAACGCACTTATGAATGTTGGCGGTGTTGCAGAGGTTAAAGAGAAATATGGTGCAACCATTGAAGAAACAGGTGTATTTGACGACTACAACAAAATTTTGCTTGGTGAGATTAAGGCAAACAAGTTTACCAACCAAATGTATGAAGTGCAGTCGTTCAACTTTGCTTCTTATATAAAAAATAATTATATGAAAGATTTAACAACTGCTAAATCTATTGCGAAGGTTTCTTTCAATGAAGCGTGGTATAACTATGACGTGTCGCAGATTACCTCTATTGATGGTGCGCAATATGGATTTATGGCATTTAATGCAAGTTACACGATGCCACAAGGCATTCTCTACAACAAGAAAATTCTTAAATCTGCTAATCTTGCCGATCCGATAAATCTTGCGAGAAGTGGCAAGTGGACTTGGGATAAATTTGAAGAGTACGCATTAAAACTTAATTCGTCAAGCGTTACAGGTTTTCGACTTGGAACAAAAGAAGGCAGTGAATTTTTCAGTTCGCTTATGTCGTCGCAAGGAACTGATCTCGCAACACTTACAAAAGGCAGTTCGCCTAAATCAAATGTTTTGACACAAGCAGGTAAAGAGGCTTTGAAGCAGATACAAACTTGGGTTTCTAAAAAGGCGATAACCCTTAATGAAAACGAAGTTTGGGATGTGAATAAAAAACTTTTCTCCGAAGGCAAAGTTGCTATGACTCTCGCTTCTCACGATACTGTTAATCAATGTAAAGGTGAGAATATGCGTGGAAATATGGGCATTGTTCCATTTCCAAACAAAACTGCAAGTAAAAAGTATCGTGACGTTTTGAATTTGGTGTTCATCTCGTTTATTCCGAGTTACTACAAAGACGATAACGATGTTGCGAAAATGCTGTTTTTGCGTGATGAGCAGTTGCAAAATCTTTACGGTCAGCGTGAATTTGTATTTTTAAATACATATAAACAATTTGGATTTGATGCAAACACTATGAATCTCGCTTATCTAATTCAAAATGGTTTGAAAGATACGAGCGGTGCTGTTTATTCAAAGCACATTAGTGCCGAAAACATACTCGACCCTGACGGCTCTGATGTTGACGGCACACCGAGTTTGACAAGGCTTGTGCTACCTGTATTCAAAGGTTCTGCGGCATCAACTCAAATTTCTTCAAAAGGCTCGGTTATTCAAGAAAAGTACAACTCTATGTGGAAAAATAAAGTTTTCACAGGAAACTACAAATAAACTACATAAAAAAACGACAGACTTTACAGTCTGTCGTTTTTTATTTATCTTAATGCGTCCTTCATTGATTTGACATATTCGCCAACATATTTCGGTGCGTCTTTGCCGTACTTTGCAAGTATTTTAACTATTGCAGAGCCGACAATCGCTCCGTCCGAAATATCTGCCATTTTTTTGGCTTGTTCGGGTGTTGATATGCCAAATCCGATTGCACACGGAATATCCGTATTTTCCCGCACCACTTTAACTATTGACTCGATGTCTGTTTTAATTTCGGTTCTTGTTCCCGTTACACCGAGACTTGATACGATATACAAAAAGCCTTCCGCTTCTTTTGCTATCATTGCTATTCGGTTTTCGGAGGTTGGTGCTATAAGTGACACCAAGTCAACTCCATATTTGTGGCAGATTGGCAAGAACTCTTCTCGTTCTTCAA
>CADBMQ010000189.1 GCA_902795765.1 Oscillospiraceae bacterium
ATCTTCATTTGGCAAACTGCGTATAGCCTTTGTTGCATCGTATCCATTCATTCTCGGCATTTGAATGTCCATTAAAACAACATCAAATTCATTACTGCTTGATTTGCGTAAAATATCCACCGCAATATCGCCGTCAGTTGCGACAGATACAATTGCTCCGCATTCTTCAAGGATTTCTTTTGCAATTTCAAGATTCATCTCGTTATCTTCGACAAGCAAAACTTTTAACCCTTTGAGATTTACAGGCTCTTTTATGTCCGTTGCATTGATATCGGTTATTTCCTTTTCAACATACTTCATCGGAATTTTAACACAAACGGTTGTACCTTTCCCTTTTTCCGATTCGATATCCACAGTTCCGCCAAAAATATCAACAAGACGCTTTACTATCGACATACCGAGTCCTGTTCCTTGTATTCCGCTTGTTGTAGAGTTCTTTTCTCTTGAAAAATCTTCAAATATGTGTTCAAGGAATTCGGGGCTAATACCAATACCCGTATCTTTAACGATAAAACTATAATTCGCCATTCCATCTAATTCACACGGCTCTTGCTTAACGATAATCGAAACATAGCCACCTTCAAGGGTGTATTTTATAGCATTCCCGAGAATATTTGTGACAATTTGAGTCAGTCTGGAAGAATCAACAAAAACAAATTGATTACTAATACCGCTGTAATCAAGTGAAACAGTAATATTCTTCACATCAGCAATAACAGATGTGGCTGAAATAATAGCTTCAATCTTTTCTATCAGATCAACGTCATTATCGTTCAATTCAATCTTTCCCGACTCAATTCGTGACATTTCAAGCACTTGGTTTATAAGTTCAATCAGACTTTCTCCGGCTAACCCGATTTTATCCAAATAATTTTTAATTTTATCTGCGTCATCTGTGTGCTTTTTCGCCATAGTTGTATATCCCAAGATTGCATTCATAGGAGTTCGTATATCGTGGGACATATTAAACATAAAGGCAGTTTTTGAACGATTTGCAAGTTCGGCCTCTTCAAACATTCTTTGTTGTTCTAATTGTTTGTTTATTTCATTGTCAACATCTCGAAATCCGAAAATATAGTTTATAATTTCTCCGGACATTTTGGCTTTCGCAAAACACATTTGATGATAACCAAGGTTTCCGTTGTCGTCATAGCATTTGTATGTGACAGAATAAACACCTACATCAGGCGCATTTTTCTTTACCGATTCGAAAGAAGCTTCTTTCAAAACTCTTGCTCTGTCACTTTTAAATACGGAAGTTTCCACATATTCCTGCAAAGCCAAATCATAATCCTGTTGTTGATCTAAATATCGAGCTTCGGATTTGAACAAGTTTCCCTCGGTTATTCTAATGATTTTTGCTATTTTATTTTTACTATCAATAATTCCTAAGGTGTGATATTCGTTCGAAAGTCCCTCAACTAACGCATTGTTATCTTCAATTTGCTTCTTTGAAAGTTCTTCTGATGTGACATCAAGTATACCGATAATAAGTTTCTTTTTTCCGTCTTCATCTTCAAAAGGAACAAGGCGATTTTTCATATATCCGCACTCGTCATTGTTACCGTTAGGCCATCTAACAATAGTAGCATTGATAGTGTTGCAAGTCATTATTCAAATTTCAAAGACAAAAATGACTACAAAACACAACTCGAACAAGCAAAGCAATACGATAGAACACAACAATTAAGAAATGAAATATATACAAAATATCGTAATGCTAAAACACTTGCAGATGATTTGAAACAAGCAAAAGAAAAGTTTGAATCGAATAGAAGTGACCGACAAGCACGAAATATGTATGAGCATTTGCAAGAGTTAGCCGAATATCGTTCTAATAACATTCAAGATATAGAGCGACAGAATAAATATCAATCTTCGCCCGATTACAAGCAGAACGCTCTACAAGGCTTGAATAATCTTGTCACAGATAAGCGAACAATAGCAGACGAAGGAAAGGTTAAAACTGCATCAAGACTCGCAAATGAATATCGAAACAAGGACGATTCAAAAAATCCCGAATTCGTTATGTCAGATGAAGAAGCAAAAATGCTCGGATCTATTTATGCGAATGAAGGACTTGAACAAGCAGAAAAGTATGCAAAGCAAATACAAGAACGCATCAATTATGCCAAAGGAAAAGAAACTGCCGAAACTATTAAGAATGTGTCGGATAAAGTTGCACGAGGAATAGTTCCGAATTATAATTCAATGGTGGAAATCGGAAACTCTGTCGGTGATGGCTCTATCGGCAAAGAAATCCAAAAGATGTCTACTGCAATTGGGGGCGGTATTTATTCGGGTGTAACTACTTCCGTTAATGGTTTAGCCGACTTCTTTTCAAGCGATACCAAGCCTACAAGAGCCAATGAGTATGCAAGTTCAATTATAGGAGAAGAACTCAACGAAGGCGATTTCAAAATACTTGGTCGCACTCCTTGGAAAGGTCTTTACGAGTTTACCTCAAATACAGTTGCACAAGTACCACAAATCGCACTCGGAACAATAAATCCTGCAATCGGTTTAGGCGAAATGTTTGTTCAAGCATCGGGTAATGCTAAACAGTCTGCTCTTCGTGATGGTGCGAGTGCTGATGAAGCAACATTATATGGAATGTTAAACGGTACTTCCGAAGTTGCTTTGCAAAAAGTATTAGGTGGTATTCCACAGTTAGTAGGTGCAGGAAACATTACCGAAAACTTGACGAATGCTTTGTCTAATAGAGTTAGTTCGGCAGTCGGTAAAGCAGTTGTTTCTCTTGGTGGTCATACTGCTGGTGAGTTTACCGAAGAATATTTGCAAGAAGTTTTAGACCCTGTATTCAAAAACCTAACATACAAAGATGGTGAAGAAGTAA
>CADBMQ010000190.1 GCA_902795765.1 Oscillospiraceae bacterium
CATTGCATACCGCAGGCGGTGTTTTGGTATACGGTATTCCTGAATTTCGTTTGCCAAAATCAATTGTTCAAAAAGAAGTTGAGAACCTTAAAGCAATGGGAGTTAAAGTTGAAACCAATATGATTATTGGTAAAACTCTAACTATTGATGAACTTTTGCAAAACGGCTTTGACGCAGTTTTTGTTGGTTCGGGAGCAGGATTGCCTCGCTTTATGGGAATTCCCGGAGAGTCTTATAAAGGTGTTTATTCAGCTAACGAGTTTTTGACTCGTTCAAATTTGATGAAAGCATACAAAGAAAATCCTGTAACACCTATTATGAAAGGTGGAAAGGTTGCAGTTGTTGGTGGCGGTAATGTTGCTATGGACGCTGCTCGTACTGCTTTAAGACTTGGCGCTGATAAAGTTTATATTGTTTATCGTCGTTCGATGGACGAGCTTCCCGCAAGACGTGAAGAAGTAGAACACGCAATGGAAGAGGGAATTGATTTCCGTTTACTTAACAATCCTGTTGAGATTCTTGGCTTTAACAATCCCGATGATCCCCGTGATCCTAAAAATGGTTGTGTAACAGGTATGAAATGCATTAAGATGGAACTTGGAGAACCCGATGAAAAAGGTCGTCGTAGACCTGTTCCTGTTGAAGGAAGCGAGTTCGTACTCGATGTTGACACTGTTGTTATTTCGATTGGCACTTCTCCTAATCCGCTCATCAAAGCAACAACTGCCGGTCTTGATGTAAATAGTCATGGTGGTATCATCGTTGAAGAAACAACAGGCAAAACTTCAAAAGATGTTGTTTATGCAGGTGGCGATGCTGTAACTGGTGCAGTAACAGTAATATCTGCAATGGGCGCAGGTAAAGTAGCTGCAAAGGCGATTGATGAATATCTTAAATAATTCAAAAGCAATTATATAGTTTTATAGATATGTTTAAAGACGCAGAAAAAGAGTTTTTCTGCGTCTTTTTGTTGTTTGTTAAATTATAGTGCTTTCTTCGGACAGTTTTTCACACATTCCATACAAAGAATGCATTCTGTACCGTTTAATCTTTTTCTTGAATTATCTGTTATGTCAACGTCCATAGGACACACTTGTTTGCATTTTCCACAGGATACGCATTTCTCTTTATCGCATTTAACACGAAAAAGAGAGAAGTAACTCATTGGTTTTAAGAATACTGTGATGGGACAAATATACTTACAAAAAGCTCTGTTATCTTTAAATGCGAAAGCGAGAATAATGCCAACAGCATAATAGAGTACATTTCCAATAACAAATGACCAGAACATAATTCGCTCAATATGGCCGACCTGAAAAAGAAATAATGCTAACACAAATAGTAGAGATACAGAGAATGTAATATATCTAATCCAACCTATTTTTTTGCGTGGTTCTTTTGGAACTTTATAGGGCAAGAAATCAAGTACCATAGCAGTCCAACAGGCATATCCGCACCAACCTCTACCAAAGAACAAAGGTCCAAAAATTTTTGCAACTGCATAATGAATTGTTGCTGCTTCAAAAACACCTGTACAAAGATAATACCAAAAACCTTCAATTTGCATATTTTCGTTACAAATAAGACCTAAATAAATTAGCATATACAAACCTACGAGAAGTTGAACCATTCTACGAGCGTATTTCTTCTTTTTTATAGTGAGCGTCAATCCAAGTGCAACGGCGGTTCCAATATAGGAAAAATTAAATAAATAAAAAATCTGATCGTGCGTCAACCATAAAACAACGGCTACCGATTCAAACAGAAACCATGTTGCAACGGGAATAATGTATTTTTTCATATTTAACCTCTATGAATAGATTTTAAAACACCCGAGAGTAATTACTCTCGGGTGTTTAGTTTACTTTAATTATTCAACTGTTACTGATTTAGCAAGGTTTCTCGGTTTATCAATGTCGCAGTTTCTTGCCTTAGCAATGTAATAACCAAGAAGTTGAAGCGGAACAACTTCGAGAGAAGGCATAAGCAATTCGTGAGTAGTAGGAATGTCAAGAATGTGGTCAACTTCCTCACTATGAACACCATAGTCCTCACAAGTAAGCAAGAGAACTTCAGCACCACGAGCCTTTACCTCTTTAATGTTGCTCATTGTTTTAGCAACCAAACGCTCTGTGCAAGCCAAACCTACAACGAATGTGCCTGTTTCGATAAGAGAAATAGTACCATGTTTCAACTCACCAGCAGCGTATGCTTCCGAGTGAATATAGCTGATTTCTTTAAGTTTGAGTGATGCTTCAAGAGCAACAGCATAGTCAAGGTTGCGACCAAGGAAATAAGCGTGTTCCAAATAAGCATATCTTTGAGCCATTTCTTCGATTTCAGGAGCGATTTTCAAAATCTTTTCAACTTTTTCAGGCAATGCTTCGATAGACGAAAGCATCTTACCGACATACTTGTCATCAACTCTGCCGAGTTTTTGAGCAATATCGAGAGAGATAAGATACATAAGAGCCAACTGTGTCGAGTAAGCCTTTGTTGTAGCAACTGAAATTTCGGGACCAGCCCAGGTATAAAGAACATGCTGAGCTTCATTAGCGATTGAACTACCAACAACATTTACGATAGCAAGTGTTGTTGCACCTTGCTTTTTAGCAACTCTCAAAGCTTCTAATGTATCAGCAGTTTCACCCGATTGGCTGATGATAATTACAAGAGAATTTTCATCAATAATCGGATCAGCATATCTAAATTCAGATGCGATTTCTGCAAAAACAGGAATACGGCACATTTGCTCAATTACATATTTACCAACAACACCAACATGATAAGCAGAACCACAAGCGATAATGTTGATTCTTTGAACCTTTTCAAGTTGTTCTTTTGTGAGGTTGATACCATCAAGATGAATTTGACCATCTTTAATACGAGGAGCGATTGTTTCACGAAGAGCCTTCGGCTGTTCCATAATTTCTTTAATCATAAAGTGCTCGTAACCGCCTTTTTCAGCAGCAGAAACGTCCCACTCGACAGTTTTAACTTCACGTTCAATCTTGTTCTTATCCATATCGAAAATTTCAACAGAATCAGCAGTAAGATGAACGATTTCGTTGTCATTGAGGTAGCAAATCTTTCTTGTAACAGGAAGAATAGCAGGGATATCAGAAGCAACCATATTGCCTTCGTCAGACAAACCAACGATAAGTGGACTAGATTTTCTTACAGCATACATTTCATCGGGATTATTTTTGCAGAGAATGCCAAGAGCGTAAGAACCTTCAAGCATTGCAATAGTCTTTGAAACGGTTTCAAAGAAATCGCCTGTATAATTTTCTTCCAAAAGATGAGCAACAACTTCGGTATCTGTCTCTGACAAGAAGGTATAACCTTTCTTTTTAAGAGTTTTACGAAGTGATGCGTAGTTTTCGATAATACCGTTATGTACGATTGCAAACAAACCACTCTGCGAACGATGGGGATGTGAGTTCTCGTCAGAGGGTTTACCATGAGTAGCCCAACGAGTATGACCAATACCAACAGTGCTGTCAAAATCTACACCGTCATTGATGAGGTCACGGAGCATTTGCAATTTACCGCAAGATTTTT
The DNA here is from genome assembly GCA_902795765.1 of Oscillospiraceae bacterium. Taxonomy (GTDB): domain Bacteria; phylum Bacillota; class Clostridia; order Oscillospirales; family Acutalibacteraceae; genus RUG14109. The sequence continues at coordinate 3,565 of CADBMQ010000190.1, forward strand.
TTACAGATATTTTATCGTTTTTGAATACTGCAATACCAGCAGAGTCATATCCTCTATATTCAAGTCTTGCAAGTCCTTCAAGCAAAATGGGAGCCGCAGGTTTTTTACCTGTGAAGCCAACTATTCCGCACATTTTATTTTCCCCTTTCAGAAAATGAAATTCTTTTTTAACGAATATATTATACTACAAAACTAACAAAAAAGTCAACAAGTTTTTATATAATAGTTTCAAATAGCAGTTTAATACCAATTATACATAAAACAATACCGCCGAAAATTTCTGCTTTCGAGCCGATGATATTTTTAAGTTTCTTGCCAAACTCGCAACCAAAAAACGAAAAAACAAATGTAATTACAGCAATAATCAAGCAGTAAGACAAAACTGTCATAAACGCAGATAAGTTGCCAAGTTCAGGACTGACAAAAGTTACACCAACTGCCAAAGCATCAATACTTGTAGCAATTCCAAGAATAAGCAGAGTTTTAAGAGTTAAATCTCCGCCACTCTCGTTTTCATCGCCTTTTATAGCATCGAATATCATTTTACCACCAATAAATCCGAGTATTGCAAATCCGACAAATCCGCTATATTTGTCGATAATCGAAGCGAATCTACTTCCAATCAGCCAACCGATAAGAGGCATAATTCCTTGAAAAAATCCAAATGTTATACCACAAGCAAGTGCAGTTTTATGTACGTTTTTCTTGCATGTTAAACCTTTTGATACTGAAACGGAAAAAGCGTCCATAGCAAGACCTATTCCAAGCAAAATAATTGAAATGTAACTCAATTATTTTTCCTCCTTTTGGGTTTTAGGATCGTAATTTAAAAGGACTTTGAGCGAAGATTGATAAATTTCAGCAGGGTTTTTGTAAAATCTGTCTTTCATAATATTAGCCATCTGCTTATCGAAACCACTCATTTTTAGTGAAAACAAGCATTTGCCCGAATCGTTCATTCGAATTTCGATTTCACAACCACCGTTTTCATTTTCAGTAATGATGAAATCGTTATCATCAAGATTGTGTTGCATCATATTCTCACTAACAAGTCCATCAAGAGCATCTTGTCTAACAGTATAGGGAAGAGTAGACGAAAGCTCGTCGGCAATAGCACTTCCGGTTGGTGTTAGTTGTAGACAGCCATTATCATCGTGCATAATATTAAGATTTTCAAGCAGTCGAGCAATAGCAGATGCAGTATCGAAATAATTTGCAACTCTTGTTGCAGCAACTATATTTAAAATATTATCCTCTTTAAGCGGGACTTTTGTATGGTCAATAAGGAAACAAACCAAAACCATTGCTTCGGATTCTGATGTAAGTCCACCGGGTTTAATACCGGGATAGGTAGCCAAGTTAAACCACTCCTAAAATCTTTTTAAATAATTTTATCATATTTTTAATTTTTTTGCAATAATAAAGTTGAATACTTATTACTTTTGTGTTATAATACGAAAGTATAATTGGGTAAGTTATAGTTATTTATAATATTTATAGTTTCGGAAAGGACTTATAATGCTAATACCGCAGGATAAAATCAGAAATTTTTGTATTATTGCACATATTGATCACGGTAAATCGACTCTTGCAGATAGAATGCTTGAACTTACGCAGTCGGTCGAAAAGCGTGAAATGACTGAACAGTTGCTTGATAGTATGGACCTTGAAAGAGAAAGAGGCATTACTATTAAAGCACATGCAGTAACTTTATATTATCGTGCAAATGATGGAGAGATGTACGAACTTAATTTAATCGACACTCCCGGTCACGTTGACTTTAACTATGAGGTTTCTCGTTCACTTGCCGCTTGTGAAGGTGCAGTTTTGGTTGTGGATGCATCGCAGGGAATTGAAGCACAGACACTTGCGAATACATATCTTGCACTCGACCATGATCTTGAAATTCTTCCTGTTATCAATAAAATTGATTTGCCGAGTGCCGATCCCGAACGTGTTTCTAGCGAAATTGAAGATGTTATTGGA
>CADBMQ010000191.1 GCA_902795765.1 Oscillospiraceae bacterium
TAATAGCTTCCGAGAGGCGCTACGAGGTCATTTTGCGGATTATAGTATGTGACTTGAATGCCAACATCATTAGTTTTGTCTTTGAGAAGTGTGACACTATTTAAACCTGTACCTGCCTGTTTATTTGCATCGTTTTCATTGGAAATATTCCAACCATTCGGTACACTAACAGAAAAATCAGCAGTTTTATGTGTGCTATTCTCTTGATACTTTGAGTTAACATCTGTATCAATGTACATACTTTTCACAATATCATCTTCTCCACACGAACAAAGAGATAGCGCAAAGCATAAAATCAAAATTAAAGATACTATTTTTTTCATCATTACGGTTTCACAACTATATTAACAAGTTTGCTTTTGATATAAAGCTTTTTGATAATGTTCATGCCATTAGTTGCAGATGCCACTTTTTCGTTTGCAAGTGCTTTTTCAATAACAGTATTCTCTTCATCATCTGCATTTATCTCAATACGAGCCTTAACTTTACCATTAACTTGAACAGCGATTTCGATTGTAGATTCCTTGCATTTCTCCTCATCATATTCCGGCCAAGTTGTTTCATTAAGCATACCTTCAAAACCAGCCATTTGCCAAAGTTCCTCAGTAACGTGAGGAGTAAACGGATTGAGCAATGTGATGAAAATCTTGAATTCGTCACGAGTAATCGATTTAGTTTCGTAAATCTTATTGATAAGACTCATAAGTTCAGCGATTGCAGTATTAAACTTCAAGCTCTCGATATCAAGAGTGACTTTCTTAATTGCACGATGGAAGTCACTTTCGAGTTCAGCACGCATACCTTCGCCGTTTATCAAATCAAACAAGTTGTAAACACGGTCAAGGAAACGGCTACAACCTTTAATAGAACTTGAACTCCACGGAGCAGCCTTTTCAAAGTCGCCGATGAACATTTCATAAAGACGCATTGTATCTGCACCATAATCACGAACGATTTCATCGGGGTTAACTACATTGCCTCTTGATTTAGACATTTTCTCGCCGTTTTCGCCAAGAATCATACCATGAGAAGTACGTTTTGAATATGGCTCTTTTGTCGGCACTACGCCAATATCATAAAGGAATTTATGCCAAAAACGTGAATAGAGCAAGTGAAGTGTTGTATGCTCCATACCACCATTATACCAATCAACAGGTGTCCAATACTCAAGTGCTTCTTTTGATGCAAGTACATTCTCGTTATGTGGATCGCAATAACGCAAGAAATACCACGAAGAACCTGCCCACTGTGGCATTGTATCGGTCTCACGAACTGCGTGGCCGCCACACTTCGGACATGTTGTGTTAATCCAATCTGTCATATTTGCGAGAGGTGATTCGCCATTGTCTGTCGGTTCATAAGACTCAACTTCCGGAAGTTTGAGCGGAAGTTCTGACTCATCAATAGCAACATAGCCACACTTATCGCAATGTACAATCGGGATAGGTTCGCCCCAATATCTTTGACGAGAGAACACCCAGTCACGAAGTTTGAAATTAACCTTGCTATGACCGATATTTTCCTTTTCAAGGAATTCGGTGATTGCTTTTTTAGCCTCATCAACTGTGAGTCCGTCAAGGAAGCCTGAATTGACCATTACACCAGTTGCACAGTCAACAAATGCCTCTTTCTCGACATCTCCGCCTTTTACAACTTCGATAATCGGCAAATCAAACTTTTTAGCAAACTCATAGTCACGAGTATCGTGAGCAGGTACCGCCATAATTGCACCCGTACCATACGAAACAAGTACATAGTCCGAAATGAAAATCGGAATTTCTCTGCCGTTTACCGGATTGATAGCATATACGCCATCAATCTTTACACCTGTTTTATCTTTTGCCATTTCTGTACGCTCAAAATCAGATTTTTTAGCAGCCTGTTCTTGATATGCACGAATTTCATTGATATTGTTTATCTTATCAGCCCACTTATCAATATACTGATGTTCGGGGGAAATTACCATATATGTAGCACCGAAAAGCGTATCGGGACGAGTTGTATAAATAAGCAAATCATCGCCCGCAGAAGTTTTAAATGAAACCTCTGCGCCTGTTGAACGGCCAATCCAGTTTTTTTGCTGAATTTTTACTCGGTTAATAAAATCAACATCATCCAAATCGTCAATAAGACGCTGTGCATACTCTGTAATTTTAAGCATCCACTGGCTCTTTGTTTTTCTGACAACTTCACTGCCACAACGCTCACAAACACCGTTTACAACTTCTTCGTTTGCGAGTACACACTTACAAGAAGTACACCAGTTTACATTCATTTCTGATTTATATGCAAGACCTTTTTTGAAAAGCTGCAAGAAAATCCA
>CADBMQ010000192.1 GCA_902795765.1 Oscillospiraceae bacterium
AAGATTAGTCCGTCTATGCCGATTTCTCCACATTTTGAAATAAACTTATCTGCATCATACGAAAAAACAACATTCGCATACGTCATAAATACCATCGGTACGCTTACGTCTTTTCGAAGTTCTTTTACGAAGTCGAAGATTTTATCGGTTGTAACTCCACCGTTTAATGCTCTTATATTTGCACCTTGAATTACAGGGCCTTCGGCTGTCGGATCGGAAAACGGAACACCAAGTTCGATTAGGTCTGCTCCGTTTGCGACTGCCTCTTTAATTGTTGCGGCAGTTGTTTCGAGGTCGGGATCGCCACAAGTTACAAACGCTATGAATGCTTTGCCGTTTTCAAATGCTGATTTTATTTTACTCATAAATATCCTCTCCTCTGTATCTTGCGATTGCCGCACAATCCTTGTCGCCTCGTCCCGATATTGTGATTACGATGATTTTATCCTTGTCCATTTTCGGTGCAATTTTAATTGCGTGTGCGACTGCGTGAGCCGACTCGATTGCGGGGATTATACCCTCAACTTTTGCGAGATATTCAAATGCATTTACTGCTTCGTCATCTGTTACGGGAACATACTCTGCTCTGCCCATATCGTGCAAGTTTGCGTGTTCGGGACCGATGCCAGGATAGTCAAGTCCTGCCGAAATCGAATAAACCGGTGCGATTTGACCGTATTCATCTTGGCAGAAGTACGACTTCATCCCGTGAAAGATGCCTAGTCTGCCCGTATTAACCGTTGCGGCAGTTTCAAAGGTATCAATTCCTCTACCTGCGGCTTCGCAACCGATAAGTGCGACAGATTTATCCTCGATGAAGTTATAGAAACTGCCGATTGCGTTAGAGCCACCGCCTACGCAAGCGATAACTGCATCGGGAAGTCTGCCCTCTTTTTCGATCATCTGCTCTTTAATTTCTTTTGAGATTACTGCTTGGAAATCACGAACGATTGTCGGGAATGGGTGTGGCCCCATTACCGAGCCTAAGCAATAATGAGTATCTGCTATTCTCGATGTCCACTCTCTCATTGCTTCAGATACTGCGTCTTTAAGTGTAGCAGTTCCGCTCGTTACAGGGATTACTTCTGCTCCTAAAAGTCGCATTCTATATACATTAAGTGCTTGTCTTTTTGTATCTTCTTCGCCCATAAACACGACACATTCAAGTCCCATAAGTGCGGCAGCAGTTGCAGTTGCAACTCCGTGTTGACCTGCGCCCGTTTCTGCGATAAGTCGGGTTTTACCCATCTTTTTTGCAAGTAACGCTTGACCGAGAACATTGTTGATTTTGTGTGCGCCCGTGTGGTTAAGGTCTTCACGTTTTAAATATATCTTCGCTCCACCTAAGTCCTTTGTCATTTTTTCGGCATAGTAAAGTCTTGATGGTCTACCTGCATATTCGTTGAAAAGTTCGGTGAGTTCCCTATTAAATTCGGGATCGTTTTTATAGTGGTTATATGCTTCTTCAAGTTCGATAACCGCATTCATAAGCGTTTCGGGTATATACTGTCCGCCGTGTACTCCAAAACGTCCGCTATTGTTTGTCATATCACATCTTCCTTTTCTCTTACTGCAAATACAAAGTTTTGCATTTTATTTTCATCTTTATATCCGTTCGTTTCTATTCCCGAACTCACATCAACTGCGTATGGTTTGCACATAGTCAACGCATCAACTATATTATCGCAATTTAGTCCTCCTGCAAGGAAATATGGACGATTTATCTGGCTTACAAGTTGCCAATCGAAAGTCGTTCCCGTGCCACCTGTTCCAGAATCGAGCAGAACATAGTCTGCCGAGCAGTTTTGTGCTTTTATTACATCTGCTTCACTATCAATTCGGAAGGCTTTTATGATAGTTCGGTCGGTTAGTTTTCTGAGGCTTGAAATATATGTTTCATCTTCTGTGCCATGTAGTTGGGCAATGTCGATTATGCCGTCTTTTGACAGACTTAAAACATTTTCGACAGGTTCATTCACGAACACTCCAACTACTTTTATTCTATCATCAAGCAGATTTTTGAGTTTTCTTGCGGTATCTTTTGAAACATTTCTGTGACTTTTCTGTGCAAACACAAATCCGATATAATCGGGTTTTAATTTATTGGCACATTCTACATCGCACTCTCTTGTTAGTCCGCATAACTTGATTTTAGTCATCATAATCCTCGAAGTTCGTTGAGTTTTGCTTTTTTATCAGTTGCTCGCATTAGTGTTTCTCCGACAAGTACGGCATCTGCACCGATTTCACGAAGTATTTTTACATCATCGGCACCACTCACTCCACTCTCGGACACGAAAAGCACATTGCTTGGTATAAGTTCACGAAGTCTGCTACTGTTTTCGGTATCAACTGTGAAATCTTTCAAGTTGCGGTTGTTGACACCGATGAGTCTTGCGCCCGAATTGAGTGCCATTTTCACTTCGTCTTCGTTATGAGTTTCGACAAGTGCTGAAAGTCCCAACTTATCACAAATTTCAATATAATTTTTGATTGTTTGTTCATCAAGTATTGAGCAGATTAGCAAAACGGCTGATGCTCCGAGTAGTTTCGCTTCATAAATCATATACTCGTCTACTGTGAAATCCTTTCGGATACACGGGATTGAAACCGACTTTGTAATCTCCTCTAAATACTCGTTTTTGCCGAGAAACCACTTTGGCTCTGTCAAGACGGATATGCAATTTGCACCTGCTGACTCATAGTCTTTTGCTATCTGCAAATACGGAAAGTCGGGTGCAATCAATCCCTTTGACGGCGATGCTTTTTTGCACTCACATATAAATGCGATATCGTCTGTTTTGAGTGCATTTTCAAATGCGAAATCGCCTTTTTTTAGTGATAATGCTTTTGACTTTATCTCATCTGCGCTAACCGACTTTTTCGACTCAGCAACTCGCTCTTTAGCGTAGTCTGCGAGTTTATCAAGTATTGTCATTTTTAGTCCTCCGAGCGATTGCTCACTTCAATAACTTTTTCGAGAGTTTTGAGTGCTTCTCCCGAATCAATGATTTTTGCGGCAAGTTCGACACCGTCTTTGAAAGATTCTGCCTTTCCGCAAATGTAGAGAGACGCACCTGCGTTCATCAAAACTGCGTTGCGTTTATGCCCTTTTTCGCCACCCAAAATTGCTCTTGTTATTGCGGCATTTTCTTCGGGTGTGCCACCGACAAGGTCAGATTTTTGGCAACGCTCAAAGCCAAAATCTTCGGGTGCTATTGTATAGGTTTTGAACCAACCGTCTTTAAATTCGCAAACTGTTGTTGGTGCGCTCATTGAAATTTCGTCCAACTTATCTTGTCCATAGACAACCATACCACGTTTTACACCAAGGCTGATAAGAACTTGTGCAAGTGGCTCGACAAGATACTCGTCATACACACCCAAAAGTTGCATTTTAGGACTGCCGGGGTTTGTGAGTGGCCCTAAAATATTGAATACTGTACGGAAGCCGAGTTCTCTTCTTATTGCACCGACATATTTCATTGATGTATGGTATTTTTGTGCGAAGAAAAAGCACATTCCTGCTTCGTTCAAAAGTTCAACACAACGTTTCGGGCTTTGTTCGATATTCACGCCAAGAGCTTCAAGGCAGTCTGCTGTTCCGCATTTTGACGATGCGGCACGATTACCGTGCTTCGCAACTTTTACTCCACCTGCTGCCGCTACAAGAGCAGATGTTGTGGAGATATTAAAACTTTGTGCGTTGTCCCCACCTGTGCCGACTATTTCGAACACGTCCATTCCTGTTTCAACCTTTGTTGCGTGGTCTCGCATTGCGGCTGCACAACCTGCGATTTCATCGGTTGTTTCTGCTTTCGCACTTTTGGTTGAAAGTGCTGCCAAAAATGCCGCATTTTGAGTCGGGGTTGTTTCACCGCTCATTATTTCGTTCATTACGCTGTATGCTTCGTCATAAGTCAAGTCTTGCTTATTTACGATTTTTACAATAGCCTCTTTAATCATAGTAAAAACTCCTTTTATTTCAAGTTGATAAAATTTTTAATCATCGTTTTACCATCGGGTGTCATTATAGATTCGGGGTGAAATTGCACTCCGAAAATCGGGTATTCTTCGTGTTGCACCGCCATTATTTCGCCATCATCTGTTTCTGCCGTAACTTTTAGGCAAGTCGGCATTGTCGATTTATCTGCTGCAAGAGAATGATACCTTGCAACTTGTGCGGTTGAAGGTATGTCTTTAAAAATCGGACAATCTTTTTCAAAAGTTGTGAGCGACTGTTTGCCGTGCATCAACTCTTTCGCATAGGTTACCACTGCGCCAAAAGCCGAGCAGATTGCCTGATGGCCAAGGCACACGCCGAGTATTGGGAACTCTGATCCGAGTTGTTTTACCATGTCAACTATCACACCTGCGTCTTCCGGTCTGCCCGGTCCGGGTGATAGGATAATTCGTTCGGGATTGAGAGAACGGATTTCTTCGACTGTCATTTCGTCATTTCTTATCACTTTAATATCTGCATCAAGTTCGCCGACAAACTGATACAAGTTATATGAAAAACTATCGTAGTTATCTATCAGCAAGGTCATACATTTTCCTCCT
>CADBMQ010000193.1 GCA_902795765.1 Oscillospiraceae bacterium
TCGTGGACTGAAAAAGAAAGAAAAAAGTCAGAGCGCCGACTCGAACGAAATTTTCCTTTATGACTCTTCCGAAAATGTATTAGTTCACAAAAATAACCTCACAAATGAATACGTTGACTACATTTCTAAATGCAACAAAAATTACTGCAAATATATTGGTTACACTCGTATTGTCGGTATGAACATTGTTGGCAAGAGCGATGACAAGTATTTACCGATTAAATTCAGCGCAGATATGTCGAAGAGTATGCAGAGTTTTACATCAATGCAAAACGCAGGTCTTTCTTCGTATCCCGAGCAGGTTGGCAGTTCCAAATCCTATGTAAACGAAAACTATGATCTTTTAGCCGGTACTTATCCGACTAACTACACCGATTTGATTCTTGTTACTGATAACAAAAATAGACTTGATGTTAAAACTGCTGACGCTCTTGGCTTTAAGACCGAAGATGCTGACAGCATTAAGTTTGATGAAATTGTAGGAACAGAATATAAAATTATTCCGAACGATGTTTACTACGCCAAAACTCCTGCTAACTTTTTCGTTCCGAACACCGATATGAAAGCACATTACGATAGCGACAAGGCTATTACTGTTAAGATTTGCGGTATCGTTCGACAGAAAGAGGACGTTGATATCGGTATTTTGCAAAAAGGTATTGCATACAGCGATAAGTTGGTTCAAAAAATTATCGACCAGAATATCAACTCCGAAATCGCAAAGGCTCAAAAAGATTCGACTTTGAATGTTATGACAGGTGAGAAACTTAAAGATGAAGACAAAGATCAGATGCTTGCTTATCTTGGCGCTTCGGCTCAACCGTATGCAATAATGCTCTACCCGACTGATTTTGATTCAAAAACAAATCTTTTGAGTTATCTTGACAAGTATAACGAGGGTAAAGCAAAAGAAGATACTGTTGTTTACACCGACCTTGCTAAAACTATCACCGAAATGACAAGCGGTATTATGGCGGCTATTACCTACGTTTTGATTGCGTTCTCGTCAGTTGCTCTTATTGTAAGTCTTATTATGATTAGCATTATCACTTACATTTCTGTTCTCGAACGCACCAAAGAAATCGGTATTTTGAAGGCACTTGGTGCGAGAAAGAAGGATATTTCTCGTGTGTTTGATGCGGAAACTTGCTGGCTCGGTATTTTCTCGGGATTGCTCGGTATTATCATCGCCTTCTTGTTCACATTCCCAATTAACGCTATCATCAAAGCTATGACCGACATTCCGAATGTTGCACAACTTAATCCGCTCCACGCTATTATTCTTATCGCAATCAGCACTTTGCTTACAATGGCCGGTGGTCATATACCTGCTCGTATGGCTGCGAAAAAAGACGCTGTTGAGGCTTTGAGAAGCGAATAAATTAGTCAATATATTCTAAATGAAAATGCTTTCGCTTTATAAATTAGTTAAAACATAGAAAAAATTTGTGATTTGTTGACTTTGTATATTTTATATGTTATAATTTATGCAAATCTAATAAAAAGGGTGATTTATATGACATTCCAGAAAAAATTTGAATCATTGCAAAAATCATTCGCAAAAGCAGATACCAAGAAATTTACAGAAAGCTTTGCTTTCCAAATCAATATGACCGATGAAGATTGTGGTGGCGCTTTCTATGTTGCTTTCATCAACGGTAATTACGCTGTTGAGCCTTACGATTATGTTGACCGTACTGCTCTTATCACAGGCAGTGCAGCCGATGTTGCAAAACTCGCTAAGGGTACAGTTGCTGTAACCGTTGAGGGTAACGCTGATCAAGTTGCTATGTTTGCTGCTTCGTTTAAAAAGCCTGCTGCTAAAAAGCCTGCTGCCAAGAAAGCTCCCGCTAAAAAAGCAGAAGCAAAGGTAGAGAAAAAAGCTGAACCGGCTAAGAAAGTTGAAAAGAAAGCAGAACCTGCTAAAAAGGTAGAAGCAAAAGTTGAAGCAAAGGTTGAAAAGAAGGCTGAGCCTGCTAAGAAACCTGCTGCTAAAAAAGCTCCTGCTAAAAAGGCAGAAAAGAAGTAATTATTAACTGATAGAAAAGACCAAGCTTGTGAACTTGGTCTTTTTTATTTTTGATATTGGATAGAAAAAACGGACATCTTAACGATGTCCGTTTAATAATTTTAATATAAAATTATTTGCAAGCTTCTTCAACTGCA
>CADBMQ010000194.1 GCA_902795765.1 Oscillospiraceae bacterium
ATATTAACTTCTATGTTGGCAGAGCCGTCAATCCGGCACATCAAAATCCCGATCTGCCAATTACGTTTAATATTAAAATGAACTTAGTCGAAGAACTGTCTGAATGTCTTAAACAGATGGGTAAACGAATTAAGGTTAGTTACTTTTAAGGAGAAACAAAATGCATAAGTTTGACACAAAAGTACAACATTTGAAATATAAGGTTTTGCGAGAGGTTGCTCGTCAGGCTTGGAAGGACACTTTGCTCGAAAACGTTTTGGATATTCCGAAGACAATTATCCCAGGAAGCACACCTACAATGCGTTGTTGCGTTTACAAAGAACGTGCTATTTTGGGCGAGCGTGTTAAGATTGCTATGGGTGGCGACAAGGATGATCCAAATATTATTTAGGTTATCGAAACTGCTTGTGACGAATGCCCTATGGGTGGTTACGAAGTTACCAACGCTTGTCGTGGTTGTTTGGCTCACAGATGCGAAGACGCTTGCCGATTTGGTGCAATTTCGTTTGACCAGAACCACGTTGCACACATTGACAAATCAAAGTGTAAGGAATGTGGTGCGTGTGCGAAAGTTTGTCCGTATACTGCAATCATAAGCCGTCGTCGTCCTTGCGAAAACGCTTGTAAGATTAAAGCAATTCACATGAACGATAACAAGGCTGCTTCTATCGATAACGATAAGTGTATTTCGTGCGGTGCTTGTGTTTATCAATGCCCGTTTGGTGCGATTTCAGATAAATCTTATATTCTCGATGTTGTTGACATTTTGAAAAAAAGTCAGAACAATCAAAAATACAAGGTTTACGCTATTGTCGCTCCGTCTATTTCAAGTCATTTCACTTATGCTAAACTCGGTCAAGTGATTACAGGGCTTAAAGAACTCGGATTTCACACGGTAATTGAAGCCGCTCTTGGTGCGGATATGGTTGCTGATGCCGAAAGCCGTGAGCTCGTTGAAAAAGGTTTCTTGACAAGTTCTTGCTGTCCTGCTTTTGTTAGTTATCTTGAAAAGAATTTCCCCGATCTTGTGCCGAATGTTTCGCATAATCCTTCGCCTATGACGGCTATGTCCAAGTATCTTAAAGATCGTGATCCCGAATGTAAAACAATCTTTATTGGTCCTTGTACTGCGAAAAAGGCAGAAGTACAAAAGGAAAATGTTAAGCCTTATGTTGATGTGGCTATGACTTTCGAAGAGTTACAAGCCTTGTTTGACAGAAATGACATTGATATTACCACTCTGCCCGAAAATGTTCTTGATAATGCTTCCTACTTTGGCAGAATATTCGCCAGAAGTGGTGGTTTATCGGATGCAGTTGCACAGGGCTTGAAAGAACACGGCGATACTGATTTCGAATTGAAAGCCGTTTCTTGCGATGGTATTGAGCAATGTAAGGTTGCACTTATCAAAAAGAGCAAAAATCTTTCTGATGTTAACTTTATTGAAGGTATGGCATGTATTGGTGGTTGTATCGGCGGTGCCGGTTGCTTAACTCACGGCGAGAAAAACAAAGCCGAAGTTGATAAATATGGTCGTGAGGCTTTTGAAAAGACCATTTCCGATGCTATATCTATGTTGAAATAATTAGTTTTCTATACTTATCTCCATAATAATTTGTGTGTGAGAGCAGTGGGTAACCACTGCTCTTGCTCATTTTATATGTAAAATGGATTTTAAAGGCATTTACATATTGCATTGCTCAACTAATTATGATAAAATATATTTGTATGGGAATTAAAATAATTTACGAACTCGTTGGTATAGTATCTATTGTTTTTGAGCACAATATTTTTGATTTGCAAGTTTTTATTACAGATAATTGGAGGTAACCTATGGCAATTTACAAACATCCCGACCTTCATATTCATTCCACCATTTCAGATGGAAGCGATACACCTTTGGAGCTTCTTGAGAAGGTTCGCTCTTCGGATATTGATATTTTTTCGCTTACCGACCACGACACCTATATAGGCTGCAAGGAAATTCACGAAAATCTTCAAGACGGAGACCCGACCTTTCTTGGCGGTATCGAGCTTTCTTGTCATGATGATCTCGGCGATTATCACATTCTCGGTTTTTGCTATGATGTCAACAAGCCGTCAATTCGCTCCGCTACCGAAATGACTCACAATGCTCGCAGAAACAAGGCTCTCAATCGTTTGAAGTTTCTTGAAGATGTTTACCACTTCGAATTTACGCAAGAAGACAAAGATGAACTTTTACAAAATGAAAATCCGGGAAGACCGCACTTTGTTGACTTGCTTTTGAAAAAGGGTTATGTTAAAGATAAAGCAGAAGGTTTTGAACTTGTTGCAAAATACCACGGTAAGGAGCGGAGATTAACTCCCGAAGAGGCGATTGACGCTATTCTTAACGCTGATGGAATTCCCGTTTTGGCTCACGGAATTTTGGGTGGCGGTTCAACTGTTTTAACCGCAGAGCAGATAGACGAACGTGTTAAGCGTCTTAAAGGCTATGGTCTTATGGGACTTGAATGCTACTACTCATCGTTTACACCCGAGCAAACAGAAATTATGTTGGCGCTTACTAAAAAATATAATCTGCTTGTTACGGCAGGCAGTGACTATCACGGCAACAAAAAGACGGTGCCGTTAGGTAATTCGGGAGACGCTGACCCCGAAGTGATGGAGCGATTTTATCGTACTGTGAAATTCCTTTTGGATTTGTAATATTTTTATTATAATAAAAGCTATCGGACTTCAAAATCTAATAGCTCTTTAATATTAAAGAAAATTTTAAAAAAGTTGTAGCCATTTTTCAATTGCATCGTATAAATAGATGAAGAAACACAAAAGCAAAAAGATGGAATATTAAAAGGCGTGGTATTCATTTTTGAATATCACACCTTTTTTAGTTTTATATAATAATTATCGAGGGATGACCTCTGCGATTGTTTTCTTCATTTTCTCGATATCAATCGGTTTTGTAATATGGGCATCCATACCTACCGCAAGAGATTTTTGTATATCTTCTTCAAATGCGTTGGCTGAAAGTGCTATTATCGGAATACTTGCAAGTTTCTCATTTTTCAAAGAACGGATTGCTTTTGTGGCATCATATCCGTTCATTCTTGGCATTTGAACATCCATAAGAATGAAATCGTACTGGCCTGGAACGGCGGTTTTGATTTTTTCTACGGCAATATCTCCGTCTTCAGCCGTATCAACAGATGCACCACATTCTGTCAAAATTTCTTCGGTGATTTCACGGTTCATATCATTGTCTTCTACAAGCAAAATCTTCTTACCTTCTATCTTCGAAGCTGTATTTCCCGAAGCCACCAGTTTTGTGGAAACAGGTTCTGATATTCTGTTTTTAAATTCGAGTTTCACCGTTGTTCCGACATCAATTTCACTTTCGACTGTAATGGTGCCGTTCATCAATTCGACTAGCGACTTTGTAATTGCCATTCCCAATCCGCTACCTTTTACGCCACTTTTGGTGACGCTTTCTGCACGAGTGAACGGTTCAAATATGTGAGCGAGAAACTCTTCGCTCATACCGATTCCTGTATCGGAAACTGTATAACGATAATGCACATAGCCGTCATTTTCGCAAGGCATTTCTTCCACCAACAAATCAATTTTTCCTCCGGGATTTGTATACTTCACGGAGTTGGAAACGATATTAGTTAGCACACGCACCATACGAAGTCTGTCTGCGTATACCCAACGGTGTGTAACAGAAGAGTCTATTTTGTATTTGAAAACAATATCTCTCGCTTCGGCAGTTCCGTTCAGTATGTTGTAAAGTTGGCCCATCATTGTATCGAGAAATACCGGATTTTCTTCAATCTTTATGGTTCCTGATTCTATTCGTGACATATCAAGAACATCGTTGATTAGCGAAAGCAGATGCTCGCTGGCTATCTTTACTTTTGCAAGGTCTTTTTTGACATGTTCCCTATCGTCTATATGTTTTTCTGCAATATCCGTAAAACCGATAATAGCATTCATTGGTGTTCGGATATCGTGCGACATATTGAAAAGAAATGTTGATTTGGCACGTGAGTCAGCCTCCGCTTTTTCCTTTTCGAAAAGCAAATCATCAGCATGTTTTTGTATTATCTCTAAGTTTTTTGAACGCAAAACTAACAATTCTCTGCGTTCTCTTGAAATAATAAAAGAATAAATAATAAAGCATCCTATTGAATATCCCAAAGCGTAAAATGGTGCATTAGGATACAATGCCTGAATAAAGCCACCTATACACGGAGCTAAAACAAACATAAGTACGGATAAATGTTTATGCTTTAACTGCCCTTTTTCACGTACCCACGAAACAAACGCAAAAATGCCGATTAAAACATAGATTGCATATTGAAAAAAGTATGATGCAGAACGCAGAATTCCTGTATGATATACCACATTTTCATCAATTTCATAAATCAACGGATAAAAACAGTTTATTATAAGCAAAACCATTTCACCAACAATTACGCCAACCGACAGATATTCAATTTTATTAATATATGTATTTGCATCTTTAAAATACGATTTTACATATTTCACCCAGAAATATGCGGTGATGGTTGCGGAAATATGAAATGAAAACGATGATATAAACAGAAACAATCTACTTGGCATTAAATCGCTCGCCGAAATACCCCA
>CADBMQ010000195.1 GCA_902795765.1 Oscillospiraceae bacterium
ACCGCTAAAAGTGCTAATTTCCCTATGGAAAACATATATTTCCACGGAAACAACAAAACTGATTATGATATAGAGTTTTCTATTGATAATGGTGTTGGCTGCATAATTGCAGATAATTTTGAAGAGATTGATGCAATCGAATCAATTTGTTCTGCTCGTGGTATTACTCAAAAAGTTATGCTTCGCCTCACACCTGGTATCGATCCGCACACTTACGAAGAAGTTGCGACAGGCAAAGTCGATTCTAAATTCGGCTCTGCTATTGAAACAGGCGCCGCAGAAAAAATAACAAAGTACACTCTCGACAAAGAACATATTGATTTATGCGGTTTTCATTGTCATGTTGGTTCACAGGTATTCGACTCTGACGTTTATATTGCATCTGCAAAAGTTATGATAAAGTTTATGGCTGAAATGAACGAAAAATATGGATACGTAACAAAAGAGTTAAATCTTGGTGGCGGTTATGGTGTAAGATATGTTGACGAAGACCCTGAAATCGATATTGCTGCTAATATCGAGCAAGTTTCAGTTGAGTTGAAGACTCTTATGTCATCTTATAATATGCCAATGCCAAAAATCATTATGGAACCAGGTAGAAGTATAGTTGCTGATGCTGGTATGACACTTTACACTGTCGGCACAGTTAAATGTATTCCTGAATACAAAAATTATGTTTCAATCGACGGTGGTATGGGAGATAATCCACGATATGCGCTTTATAAATCAAAGTACACTGTAATTTGTGCAAATAAAGCTAATGACGAGTGTGATTTTGAATGTTCTGTTGTTGGTCGATGCTGTGAGAGTGGTGACATTATTGCAGAAAATGTTAAAATGCCATCTTCCATTAAACGTGGCGATTTGGTTGCAGTATTGACAACAGGTGCATATAACTATTCTATGTCATCAAATTATAATCGCTTGCCAAAGCCGGGAATTGTTATGATAAACGGTGACGAAGATTATGTAGCTGTTAAGGCTGAAACATTGGATGATTTGATTAGAAATGATATGTAAAAAATCAGGGACTGTCAGATATGCAGTCCCTATTGCTTTATCTTGTCTAATTATTGACTTTTTAAACACATTATGATAAAATTATAATATATTTTTTCAATTGGAGGCAATACACATGAATATTGTTTGTGAAAAGAATGAAAAAACAGTTAAATTGATTATTGAGGGAAGAATAGATACAACTACTTCTCCTGAACTTGAAGAACAAGTTAAATCAGTTATTAAAGATGCAGACGAGTTGTATCTTGATTTTAGTGATGTTGTATACATTTCATCAGCTGGTCTTCGTGTTCTTTTAAGCGCACAAAAAATCGCTAATT
Source organism: Oscillospiraceae bacterium (assembly GCA_902795765.1). Classification (GTDB taxonomy): domain Bacteria; phylum Bacillota; class Clostridia; order Oscillospirales; family Acutalibacteraceae; genus RUG14109. The sequence goes on from CADBMQ010000195.1 coordinate 1,341, forward strand.
CAAGCGATAAAAAAATGGTTATTTTAAGTCCGACTGACGAAGTTAAAGAAGTATTTGAAATTACTGGATTTAAAGATATTTTAACAATCGAATAAATTTTGTTTGTGGGCGGTGTTTATTTTGAAAAAGCATTCGGGATTTTGGCTTTGCTTGTTATTTAACTTTATTTTTAATTTTGCGTGGTCAATTCCATCTTGGATTTTGCTTGCCGCTCATTTTATTTTTAATATATCTATAATATGGTTTGCAGTTTCCCTTGTTTTGTGGTTTTTGGGTGTGCTTTTTTGGACTTGTTTCATAAATTTTTCATCTAAAAATGCATCAAAGCCAGTGAATAAAGAAAACAAAAATCCATATTCAAACAAAGATTTAAAAATGTAATTTTTTGAGAGGAGATATTATACTATGGGTCTTATTAAAGCAGGTGCAGGTGCTGTTGGCGGAGTTCTCGCAGATCAATGGAAGGAATTTTTCTATTGCGACGCACTTAGTGACGATGTTCTCGTAAAAAAAGGTGAAAAACGAATTTCAGGACGTTCTTCCAACACAAAAGGCAGCGACAATATTATTTCAAATGGCTCGGGAATTGCCGTTGCTGATGGTCAATGTATGATTATTGTTGAGCAAGGTAAAGTTGTTGAGGTTTGTGCAGAACCCGGTGAATTCACTTATGATAGTTCAACAGAACCGAGTATTTTTTCAGGCAGTCTTGGTCAAAGCATAATTGATTCGTTCAAGCAAATTGGTAAGCGTTTCGCTTACGGCGGAGATACAGGCAAAGACCAGAGAGTTTATTATTTTAACACAAAGGAAATTAAGGATAATAAATTCGGAACTGCCAATCCGTTTATGTTCCGTGTTGTTAACAACAAATTAAATATGGATAGAACTGTAAGTGTTAGATGTAATGGTATCTATTCATATAAAATAACAAATCCGCTTTTGTTCTATACAGAAGTTTGCGGTAATGTTGAAAGTGAATACACAAGAGACGATATTGACAATCAGTTGAAAACTGAGTTTATCAGCGGTCTTCAACCTGCGTTTGCAAAATTGTCCGATTTGGAACTTCGTCCTTCTTCAATTCCTGCTCATCAAACTGAACTCGAAGATGCAATGAACGCTGTTCTTCAATCAAAATGGACAGAACGCAGAGGTATTTCTGTTGTATCTATCGCTCTTAACCCTATCACACTAACACCCGAAGATCTTGCTAAAATTCAGCAGATGGAGGATGCAGCAGCGTATGCAACTAATCCTGCAATGATGGGCGCTCGTATTGGTGAAGCTCAAGCAAATGCTATGGAATCTGCCGCATCTAATCCGAATGGTGCAATGATGGGCTTTATGGGCATGGGAATGGCACAACAAGCTGGTGGCGCTAATGTTGCAAATATGTTTGCAATGGGACAACAGCAACAAGCTCAACAAC
>CADBMQ010000196.1 GCA_902795765.1 Oscillospiraceae bacterium
ATCCGGCGTTATCGACCTTAAATCAGGTGCTCTTGCAGAGGGTACTGCAGGTGATGCTACATTGGTTGCTAAGGCTTTCGACAGCGTGTTCACTTTTGGTGGTGTCAATGTCGGCAGTATGTTTATTGCTATCGCTCTCTTCCTCTTCGCTTTCACTACCGTTCTCGGTTGGTCGCACTACGGTACAAAAGCTTGGGAGTTCCTTTTCGGCACAAAGTCAACTATCTTCTATAAAGTGTTCTTCGTTCTTATGATTATGAGCGGTGCTATTATGACATCGAGTCTTGCTTGGGATATTTCCGATACATTCAACGGTCTTATGATGATCCCGAACCTTATCGGTGTTCTCTCGTTGCTCACTTTGGTATTTAAGATTACAAAGAACTATGTTGACCGCCGTATCAAGAAGAAAGAAGGCATTAAGCCGATGATTTCATTCTTCGATGATATTCAGGAACAACAAGAAAAAGCACTTGCAGAGCAACTTGCAAGTGGCAATGAAGAAGCATAAATATTAAAACAACATATTAAAAGAAGTCGCATTACTGCGACTTCTTTTTTTCGTCTAATATTTCTTTTACAAAATACTTTGGTCGGCGTTTAGACTCCAAATAGGTCTTGCCGACATACTCGCCGACTACGCCGATTGAAAACAATGTCAATCCACCGATGCCCCAAATTGAGATTAGTATACTCGACCAGCCTTTGACTGCGTCTGTGAAGAACGAAACGAGTGCATACACGAGCATTATCAAACTTACAAACAAAATTACAACTCCGAGCAGAGTTATTATTCGAAGCGGTCGAATACTGAATGACGTTATGCCGTCAAGTGCGAAAGAAACCATTTTTCTAAACGGATATTTAGTCTCCCCTGCTTTGCGTCTTTTTCGCTCATACTCGACTATTGCGGTATTATATCCGATTAGCGGTACTATTCCACGAAGAAATAGATTAACCTCTTCAAACTGTTCGAGTGCATTGACTGCACGTCGTGACATAAGGCGAAAGTCTGCGTGGTTGAAAATTGTTTTCGCACCCAAAAAGTTCATAAATCTATAAAAGGCTTCTGCCGTCATCTTTTTGAAGAACGAGTCTTTTCTTCGTGACGAGCGAACTCCGTAGACCACATCGCAACCTTCGTCAAACTTATCGAGCATTTTGTCAATAACATCTATATCGTCTTGCAAGTCGGCATCTAATGTCACAACCACATCTGCGTATTCTTTCGCATACATTAGCCCTGCCATTAGTGCATTTTGTTGCCCTTTGTTACAACTTAAATCAAGTCCGCAAAAGGCAACACTCGATTTATGCAACTGCTTTATCAAATCCCACGTTTGGTCTGTACTGCCGTCATTCACGAATAAAATCCTACTGTCGGTCGATACTCGTGAATGCGACACCAAATCTTCCACTTTTTCGAGAAGTCGTTTTGCACTATACTCAATAGTTTCCTGTTCGTTGTAACACGGCACTACTATATAAAGTGTGTTCAAAAATCCCACTTCCAATTATAAATCTTTTTCGTGGAGGATTACGCCACGATTTACGAGTTTTTTCTGCAATTTAGTTATTGAGATATTGCAGAAATTATCGGTCATAGCCGCTGCAAGTCCTGCTGCTTCGCCTGTTACGGCACAAACAGGGATTACACGAGATACATCCCACATATCGTCTGTTACGCTGATACATCTGCCGGCAGTTATCAGGTTTTTGATTTTTTCGCCGTGCAAACACTCAAACGGCATTTCATATATAGGGCCGGGCTTTCGCCAATCGGATACCATACCTATCGAGTTTTTGAAAAACTTGTGCATTTCGGTATCGTCAATTTCGTATAAGCCTTTAAGACGGCGTGTCATTCTAATCTGCGGTGTGGTTGCGATTGATGCCATTGCGGTATCTTTATCGCATTTGCCGTGATGCTCGACATAATTTTGGAGTATATTTTCGTGAGCATTTATTGTCATTTCGCTCAACTCATCGGCATCAACTCCACCATATCGTCTGCGATTATCCTCTTTTTCTGCATTCTTTTTGTATTTATCGGGAATGTCCGAAAAACCGAGCATACAAAGATCATACTTGCCCTTATCGACAAAGTAGTACCAACTTGCAAGAACATTTCCCTGTTTGAAAAGCGAAGTTTCTTCGCCTGAAAGTTTGCAAATGTCGGCATCGCCTGTGCAATCGACAACCGAGCGACAACCATAGGCATATCGTCCCGACTTGTTTTCGACAATTACGGCTTTAATTTTTTGACGACTGACTTTGACCGAGCAAACAGATGTGCCGTACATTATGTCGACACCGTTTTTCTTCAAAAGCTGTTCATACAAAATCGCACACATATTCGCATTAAATCGAACTTCGTATCTGCATTTTTTCTTTTCTTCAAGAGTGCCGCCATTGAGCCATGGAGTTGGTTCTTTATCTTCAATTCCGTATTTTATCGACTCCAAAAGCAACTCTTCTGCTATTGAATATGAAACCTGTCTGCCTTCGCCATCACAAAGTGGCAGATATATTGTTACAAGTCCTGAAGTCGCAAGTCCACCGAGCATATAACTGCGTTCGAGAAGCAAAACACTTGCACCCTCTCTCGCCGCCGACAAAGCAGATGCTACACCTGCAACTCCGCCTCCTGCGACTATTACATCGTATGATTTTTTAAGTTCAATCTCTCTTGACGGTTCTTTGATTGTTGGCATAAGAACACTCCCTCTTTTTTGCATAAAATTATACATTATAATAATATATCATCTGCGAAGTTTTGTCAATATTTTTAAAAAATCCTTGACTTTAACTTGTTTTAGTGTTATACTTAACACATACACTTTAAAGTGTTAAAGCGAACAATAAAATAAGGAGATTTTTTTATGAAAGTTAAACGCATTCTTTCTGTTGCACTTGCTCTCGTTTTGGTTGCAAGTTCAGCAGCAATCCTTTCGTCTTGCGGCGAGTCAGGTAAGTACAAAGTTGGTATCTGTCAGTTGGTTCAGCACGATGCTCTTGATGCCGCTACAAAAGGCTTTAAAGATTATCTCACCGAAAAACTCGGCGACAAAGTTACTTTTGATGAGCAGAACGCTGCAGGTGAAACCGCTAACTGCGCTACAATCGTAAACCAGTTCGTTTCAAGTAACTACAACCTCATTCTTGCAAATGCAACTCCTGCTTTGCAGGCTGCTGCTACTGCAACTGAAACAATCCCGGTTGTTGGTACTTCTATCACAGACTATGCTACTGCTCTCAACATCAAAGACTGGAAGGGTAGCACAGGCACTAACGTTACAGGTTCTTGCGACTTGGCTCCGCTCGATCAACAGGCTGCTATGATTAAAGAAGTTATGCCTAACATTAAAAATGTTGGTATTCTCTACTGCTCAGCTGAGGCTAACTCAAAGTATCAGGCAAATGTTATTTCAGAAGAACTCAAAAAATTGGGTATCAATTCTACTGAATACACATTCGCTGACTCAAACGATCTTCAATCTGTTTTGCAAGGTGCTATAAAGAACTGCGAAGCTTTGTATGTTCCGACTGATAACACTGTTGCTTCTAACACAGGTATCATCGAAAATGTTTGCGCTCCTGCTAAAATCCCGGTATTTGCCGGTGAAGAAAATATCTGCAAGGGTTGCGGTGTTGTTACTTTGTCAATCAGCTACGAAGATATTGGTCGAAAAGCAGGCGAACTTGCTTACGATATCCTTGTTAACGGCAAAAAAGCAGGCGACTTACCTGTAACATTTGCAAAAGACCTCGAAAAGAAGGTTGTTAAGAGCCGTGCAGACGCTCTTAAAATCACTGTTCCCGAAGGCTACAAAGAAATCTCTGCTGAAAAGGCTGAATAATATTACTATAAAAACATAACATTTTTAAGATAAGGCGGAATATCCTTCCGCCTTATCTGTTCGTTTAAAGGATGGTTTTCTAATATGATGTCTTTTTTAAGTTCAATGCCCGGTGCTATTGCACAAGGTGCAATTTGGGGCATTATGGCTGTCGGTCTTTATCTTACTTTTAAGATTCTTGACGTTGCCGACTTGACTGTTGACGGTTCATTTGGTACAGGCGGTGCGGTTCTTGTTGTTTGCGTAACAAGCGGTATGAACGTTTGGCTTGCAATGCTTATCGCAGTTGTTGCAGGTGCTTTGGCAGGTCTTGTTACAGGTGTTTTCCACACTATGTTCGGTATTCCCGCTATCCTTGCCGGTATCTTGACTCAACTTGCTCTCTACTCAATCAACTTGCGTATTATGGGCGGTAAAGCAAATGTTCCGCTTATGGGTATGAAAGATCAAATCGTGTTCTCGCTTGGTAATATCCCGAAAACACTCATTTTTGTTTCGATTTTCGCAGTTGTACTTATTGCCATTTTGTATTGGTTCTTTGGAACTGAACTCGGTCACTCGCTTCGTGCGACAGGTAACAACCTCGCTATGGCTCGTGCAAACGGTATCAACACAAACACAAACAAAATTCTCGGTATCGTTATTTCTAACGCAATCGTTGCTTTGTCGGGTGCTATGCTCGCTCAGTATCAAGGTTTTGCCGATGTTAATATGGGCCGTGGTGCTATCGTTATCGGTCTTGCTGCTGTTATTATCGGTGACGTTTTGCTCGGAAAAGTATTCAAGAATTTTGCACTTCGTTTGCTCGCTTCGATTATCGGTGGTATTATCTATTACATTGTTATCACTCTTATTCTCCAAACAGGTATCTTCAACGCAAGCGACCTTAAACTCTTCTCCGCTATCGTTGTTGCTTGCTTCCTTGGCTTCCCGTTCTGGCAGAAAAAATTGCGTGATAATATGAAACGCCGCAGCGCTAGCAAGGAGGTTAAGTAAATGCTTGAAATTAAAAACGTATACAAAACATTTAACGCAGGAACTATCAATGAAAAACGCGCATTGAACGGTCTTAACCTTACACTTAATGACGGCGACTTTGTTACTGTTATCGGTGGTAACGGTGCAGGTAAGTCAACTATGCTTAATATGGTTGCAGGTGTGTATCCCGTTGACTCGGGTTCTATCGTTATTGACGGTGTTGACGTTACAAGTCTTCCCGAACATAAACGTGCTAAATTTATCGGCCGTGTTTTCCAAGATCCGATGATGGGTACTGCCGCAGATATGTGGATTGAGGAAAATCTCGCTTTGGCTAACAGACGTGG
>CADBMQ010000197.1 GCA_902795765.1 Oscillospiraceae bacterium
AGGAAACTACCAAGAGCGGTATCGTTCTTGCTGGTTCTGCAAAGGAAAAGCCACAAGTTGCAGAGGTTGTTGCTGTCGCAGAGTTTGCTCTTGCAGGCAACGACAAGATTGATATGCCTGTTAAGGTTGGCGACAAGGTGCTTACAAGCAAGTATGCAGGTACACAGGTTAAATTGGACGGCGAAGAGTATACTATCTGCTCTTCAAGTGACATTCTCGCTATTGTAGAATAATTTGAAAGGAACGATATTCGATGGCAAAAGATATTATTTTTGGCGAAGAGGCTCGTAAAGCTCTTCAAGCCGGTGTTGACAAACTCGCTGACACCGTTAAAGTTACACTTGGTCCGAAAGGCAGAAATGTTGTTTTGGACAAAAAATTCGGCGCTCCGCTCATCACTAATGACGGTGTGACTATCGCTAAGGAAGTTGAACTCGACTGCCCGTTTGAAAATATGGGTGCTCAACTCGTTAAAGAAGTTGCTACTAAAACTAACGATATTGCTGGTGACGGTACTACTACCGCTACACTTCTTGCACAGGCTCTTATCCGTGAGGGTATGAAAAACGTTACATCGGGTGCTAATCCGATGATTGTTAGAAAAGGTATTTCTGTCGCTGTTGACACTGCTGTTGAGGCTGTTAAAGCTAACTCAAAGAAGGTTACCGATTCTGACGAGATTAAGCGTGTTGCTGCTATTTCGGCTGCCGACGATTTCGTTGGTACTCTTATCGCAGAGGCAATGGAAAAGGTTTCTAACGATGGTGTTATCACTATTGAAGAGTCAAAAACTGCTGAAACATACTCCGAAGTTGTTGAGGGTATGCAGTTTGACCGTGGTTACATCACTCCTTATATGGTAACTGATACCGATAAGATGGAAGCTGTTCTTGACGACGCCGCAATCCTTATCACAGACAAGAAAATTTCAAACATTCAGGAAATTCTTCCGTTGCTCGAACAGATTGTTCAAGCAGGTAAGAAACTCCTTATCGTTGCTGAAGATATCGAAGGCGAAGCGCTTTCAACTCTTATCGTAAACCGTTTGCGTGGTACTTTCACTTGCGTTGCTGTTAAGGCTCCCGGTTTTGGCGATAGAAGAAAAGAAATGCTCCGTGACATCGCTATTCTCACAGGCGGTCAAGTTATTTCCGAAGAAATCGGTCTTGAACTTAAAGACACAACTCTTGCTCAACTCGGTCAGGCTCGTCAGGTTAAGGTTACAAAGGAACACACTATTATCGTTGACGGCGCAGGTGATTCTGCTGAAATCGAGGCTCGTGTTGCTCAAATCCGTTCGCAGATTGAAACTACCACTTCCGACTTTGATCGTGAAAAGTTGCAAGAGCGTTTGGCTAAACTTGCTGGTGGTGTTGCAGTTATCAAAGTTGGTGCTGCTACTGAAATCGAGATGAAAGAAAAGAAGCTCCGTATTGAAGACGCTCTTTCTGCTACTCGTGCGGCTGTCGAAGAAGGTATCGTTGCAGGTGGTGGTACTGCACTTCTTAACGCTATCCCTGCTGTTAAGGCTTTGATTGAAAAATTGGAAGGTGACGAGAAAACCGGTGCCGCTATCGTTTTGAAGGCACTCGAAGAGCCTGTTAGACAGATTGCTTACAACGCAGGTCTTGAAGGTTCAGTTATTATCGACAAAATCCTTTCTTCCGACACTATCAACTATGGTTTTGACGCTTACAACGAAGAATATGTTGATATGCTCAAAGCAGGTATCGTTGACCCGACTAAGGTTACTCGTTCCGCTTTACAGAACGCTGCATCTGTTGCTTCTATGGTGCTCACTACCGAGTCGCTCGTTGCAGATAAAAAAGAAGATGCTGCTGCCGCTAACGCAGCTGCCGCTGCTGCCGCTGCTGCAGGTGGTATGGGTGGAATGTATTAATATTCCATATAAATACAGTTTTAAAACGGATAGCGTAATGCTATCCGTTTTTTTATGTTATTATGACTAAATTAGTCGCTTGTTTTTTGGTTATTATTTTCATTGCTTTACTACAATAAATATGATAATATATGCGTGATAAGCAGAGATTTTCTTTTTATCTGCAAGAGAGGTGTTTATTATGAAAAAGATTATTGCCGTTTGTTTGTCGATTGCCTTGGCTTTCGTCATTCCGACAACCATTCCCCACACGTCCGCCGCAAGTGAAGAAGTCGCTTTTTGTGACTGGTCGGGCAAGATTTTTGACGCTAAAACTGAAGGTTGGACAAGTCCGCACAACCAAAATGTCAAGAATTTGACGAGTGCGATTACTGTTACAGACGGTGTTATGTCTTACAACACAAAAGGTTTTACTTATGATTGCGCTCACGTTCAAATGAGTTGTGCTCTTGATGAAACTGCCGTTAGAAATGCAATTGCAGCTGCAAAAGCAACCGACAATCAACTGTATGTGACGATTTCGCTCAAACGTGCGAGAAGCACCTATTCTACAACCTCTGTTGGATTTAAAATGTACTGCTATGCTAATGGAAATTGGCAAGATGCTATTGATATTATTGACGGCTCTAAAAAAATTGAAGTTCGTGGTTCGCAGACATATATGTTTGATGTGAACAAACTAAAAGGGCTCATTCCCGACACTATTGCAATCAATGCAGCAAACTATGACACGGGTATCACCGACCTTTACTACACAGTTTCTTCTGTTACCGCAGGTGGCGAAAAGGCTACTTTTACAACAACTGACAACTCCGAGTTGCTTCAAAAGAAAAAGTACGAGGATTATGGTGACCTTATCGATCATCACATTCTCGGCGATATGAATCACGATGATGTTTTGAATGTTATGGACATACGTTCTCTCGTCAACGAACTGCTTTCGGGTAAGTTTTCAAATGACTCCGATGTGAATGAGAATGGTGAACGCAACATTATTGACGCACAGACGCAGATGAAGATGATTAGTGATGCTCTGCCGATTGTTCACAGACCTGTTACAACCGATGGCGCAATAAATTACAATGCAATTCATCCGACCAATGAGAAAGGCAATTACGTTATCAACGGCAAGGAATACAAACGCATTTTTAACGATGATTTTGAGGGTAACTCGTTTGACCGTACTAAATGGAACTACTGTCCGCAACAGTCAAGATGTGGCGGTCAGGATGTTTGGAAAAACGATATGGTTTCGATGGACGGAAAAGGCGACATTGTTTTATCGTGTGCATTAGATGAGGATGATACATCTCGTGCCAAAAGCGGTGCTATTCGCACTCGTGATAAGTTTTACAGTTCGTATGGCTACTATGAGTGCCGTGTGTTGCTCCAACAGTATTCACCAAATTTCTGGGGTGCATTTTGGATTATGCCAAATGTAATTGATGACGGTCACAACGGTGGTAGTGACGGCACCGAGATTGATATTTTCGAGTCGGCATATCGCAACTCGAACAAGGTTCAACAAGGTGTGCATTATGACGGATACGAATCTCGTCATAAGACTGTCGGTCAATCGTCTTATTTTGACGATTTGTATGACGGCTATCATACCATCGGTTTCTCTTGGGAAAAAGACTGCTACAAATTCTACATTGACGGTCAACTTTCATATCAACTCAACGAAGGAGATAATGCAGGTGGTATTCCGTTGGAAATCTGCGAAATCGAAGAGTATTTGAAACTCACTGTTGAGAGTGCGAGTTATTGGGGTGGTTTGTTCGACCCGTCAAAAACTCCGAATAACATTGACGGTATAACTGTTGACTACGTTCGTGTTTACGAAGAAGTTGAATAACAGTAAAAGCGTTCCTTTTTTCGGAACGCTTTTATTTTTGTTGATTTTTTGATTTGAAAGTGGTATAATGGATTTGCTATCTCTTATAGCGGTTTAGAAAATAAGGCGTTTTGATTATGGAATTTTTAAATGCAAGACGTGGTGTTAATGCCATTTTTATGGCAGCTGTTTTTCAGCTTATTAGTGCTCTTATTATTGGTGTTAGCGGAATTGCCGAGGGTGCAATTACTATTATTATCAGTTACAGCAGTCTTGCTGTTTCACTTATATCGACTTTTATGCTTATTTCGGGTATCATTGCCTCTTCGAAAGATGAAGACAGTTTTTTGGACGCTTTATGGCTCGTTGCTTTAACGGCAGTTACTTCTATTTTGAATACTGTTCTTCCTATGTTCGGCATCGTTTTTGTTCATAGCTCGTTTATTGTTTCGCTTATCGATACAATGTCTATCATCTTCATCTTAAAGGGCATCACCAGTTTGTACATAAAAAAAGGTGACGAAAAGATGGCAAAGCGTGGTAACCGTGCATCTGTTGTTATGACAACTGCTATTGTAATCAACTTAATTGTCCAATTGATGGTTGAGGTAAACGGCCTTTCAAACTGGGCTTTGGATATCATTGCTGTTGTCGGTATGCTCGTTTACATTGTTTTAATTATCGTTGCTTATGTTAAGTATCTTACATACCTGAACAAAGCAAGAAAAACTCTTTAAGTTTTGTGCATTTTAAAAGGACGTTCTGACGAACGTCCTTTTTTATTTGTGATATTTTCCGCCTCGGCTTATTTGAAATGCTCTATAAATCTGCTCACACAACATTACACGAGCGAGTTGATGTGGAAACGTCATTGGCGACATTGAGAGTTTCATATTCGCTTTTGATTTTACTGTGTCCGACAGCCCAAACGAACTGCCGATTATAAAATCAATTTCTGACGCTGTTTGCATATCTGCCGTCATTTTCTCAGCAAGTTTTTCACTTGATATACACTTGCCTTCGATGCACATTGCATAAACTGATGCCATTCTACCGACTTTATTTAATATTCGCTCGGCTTCTTTTTCGAGTGCTTTATCTATTTGTGACTGCGACGGAGAGTCGGGCAGTCGCTCTTCTTGGAGTTCGACTATCTCGAAAGTGCAGAATGCGCCAAGTCGTTTTTGGTATTCCGAAACGGCATCTCGCCAATATTTCTCCTTTAAATTGCCTACGCAAATTATCTTAACTTTTACCATATCATATCGTTATAACACGATTATTTTTCGGCATCGCTGCCATAACCGTATAATCTCTTTCAAGTTTCATTCCCTCGATTAGCAAGCGAGTTTTTGCCGCTCCGAGTGCTACTGTTGGGGTGTTGTTTTGCTCGCTTAAATGTGCAAGAACAAAATGGACTGTTCCCTCTTTTATAAGTTGCACCATTTCTTCGGCACAATCTACGTTTGATAAGTGACCGCAGTCGCTCATTATTCTGCGTTTTAACTGCAAGGTGTAATTCGGGTTTTGGCGAAGCAGATTCAGATCGTGATTGCTCTCTATTACTATCGCTCTTGCTCCCGAAATTGCGTTATGTACTTCTTCTGTCACAACACCCAAGTCGGTGCAGACTGCAATTATTTCCTGAGGTGTTTCGAGAACATATCCACAACTTTCAGCAGCATCGTGGCTCGTATGAAAGTTAGACTCGCATATATTTCCACAGTCGATTGCACCGTCCATAACACGAACATCAACTCTATCATCAAACGGCGTATCTCCGAGTGATTCGAGCGTTCCTTTTGTCATATAGACGGGCAAATTGAACTTCGATGCGAAAACTTTTATGCCGTTTATATGGTCTGTATGCTCGTGTGTCACAAAAATTGCACGAACTTTTTCAACATCAAAGTTTTTCTCACGCAATGCAGAAGTTATTCTTGCACAAGATACTCCTGCATCTATCAAAATCGCATCGTCACCATTTGAAACATAGGTGCAATTGCCTTTGCTGCCCGACGCTATATTAAAGATTTTTGACAAATTTTTCTACCTCTATTTCCAATACTTACGGTCAAGACTGCGGAAACGCACCGCCTCGGCTATGTGAGTTTTTCTTATTACCTCGCATTTATCAAGGTCGGCTATTGTTCGTGCAACTTTGAGTATGCGGTCGTATGCTCTGCCCGACATTGCTAGACGGTCGAACGACATTTTGAGAAAATCTCTCGCATCGTCTTCCATCACGCAATATTTTTTGAGCATTGCAGTTGTTAGTCTTGCATTGCAGTTGACTCCCGTGCCTTCGTATCGTGCCTTTTGAAGTTTACGAGCCTCGTTTACTCTCGCTCTGATTTGTGCCGAGGATTCACCGCTTTTTTGCGATGAAAGTTCATCAAAATTCACAGGTGGGACTTCGATATGCAAGTCCATTCTATCGAGCATCGGGCCTGAAATTCGATTTAGATAGCGTGATACCGATGTTTCCGAGCAGATACATTCTTTGGTTGGGTGACCGTAATATCCACACGGGCAAGGGTTCATCGCTGCAACAAACATTGTATTGCACGGGTATGAGAGTGTTCCCGACACACGAGAAATATTGACTACTCCGTCTTCAAGTGGTTGGCGAAGTGTTTCGAGTGCCGCTTTTGAGAACTCGGGAAGCTCGTCTAAAAACAAAACTCCGTTATGTGCGAGTGAGATTTCACCCGGTGTCGGCACAGTTCCGCCGCCCGACAATGCCGCAGTTGACACGGTATGGTGTGGCGAACGGAACGGACGAGTTGTCATTAATGGAGTATCGTTTGAAAGTTCGCCTGCGACCGAATATATTGATGTTGTTTCTATTGCTTCCTCGAAAGTTATATCAGGCAAAATTGACGGCAATCGTTTTGCGAGCATACTTTTACCCGAACCGGGAGGGCCGATTAAAAGAACATTATGTCCACCTGCTGCCGCTATTTCGAGCGCTCTTTTGGCGAACTGTTGACCTGCTACATCTGCGAAATCAAGGTATCCTGTTGCACTCTCAAATGAAATATCGGGCATTTTGACAGGCTCGATTTTTGTTTTATTGCTGAGATGTGCTATCAGCGTATTCACTGTTTCAACAGGATACACATCAATTCCCTTTACAACCGCCGCTTGATGTGCGATTGATGCAGGGACGAACATTCTCTTAAATCCGCATTTTTTTGCTGAAGCAGCCATTGAAAGCAGACCTTTTACTGCACGAACTTCGCCCGATAATGACAATTCTCCTGCGAAAACTGCGTCATCGCAGTCGGCGTGTATCATATCGCTTGCACACAAAATTCCGAGAAGTATCGGCAAATCATAGACCGAGCCTTCTTTTTTTACATCGGCAGGTGCTAAATTAACAGTTATGCGACTTACAGGAAAATCGTATCCGCTATTTTTTAAGGCACTTCGAACTCTATCCCTCGATTCACGAACGGACGCATCGGGCAATCCAACAACATCAAATGACGGCAGTCCCGAACTTAAATTCGTTTCGACCTCTACTTTGTATGCAGAAATGCCCCAAACTCCCATACTGTTAAGTTTTGAAAACATATTATCACCTATTTGTACGCTTTTATTTTATCAAGCAAACCTTCTTTTGATTTTTTCCATACATCCGTTTGTGGTTCGCCACTCGAACGCATACTGATGTTATATCCATTTTCAAGGTCGGTTGTGTATTGATAATGAAGTTCGTTAAACGTTTCAAGCATTTTTTTGCCGAAGTTGGTTTTTGTATTAACTCTCAATGATTTTCCGTCTTTCGAGTCAAGATTTAGCGGCACGAAAAAGTTTTCAAACTTCTCTTCAAGTTGATTAAAACGAGTATCGTCTGTCACGATTAAATATGTTCTCTCGCTCATCAACTCGCCCATAAACATTCGGCTTTGTGAATTCAAAAAGTCCTTATTATTTTCGGTATCGGAATATGACGCATTGATAACCTGAACATTCACTTTTCCATCGCCGTTTTGGTCTTCACCAACCATTGAAAGCGTCTTTTCAAGTGACGCTTCCAAAACAGACGTTTCACTTCGTGAGGTGTAGAGCATAACATAATAGTCATAGTCAACATCGGTTGCGATTTCCCAAACAGAAAATGCTATTACTGCTGCCAAAAAAAGTCCGATTATGGTATGCCACTTATAGTGGTACCAATAGTTTTCAAGCCACTTTATCATTTGTCGATTTCATAAAGATAGCCGAGAACAAATGCGGCTGATGTATTCCAATAAATTGCAACTTCGTTGGAAGTGAATGACCAAACGTGGTCGATATAGCATGCCGCAGACGGTTTGCCCTCTGCATCCCAAGGACGTTGACCGGGACGGTCGTTTGGTCCTCCTGAAATATATCCAGGCATCGGAGCTTCTACTCCGTCTGACTCTGCCGCTCTGTGATGCGGGTGCATCATCGAGTCGGAGCCATAGCCCGTTACATAGCATTTTGAGATGATATTTCTACCGAAAAGATATGACGCACATCCTCGAATGCACTCGTCATAATGGTCTGTTTTAAGAAGTTTTGCAGCAGAAATCATTGCGAAAAGTGCGTTGGTAAGTCCTGCGTTGGAACCCCAATAATAATCGGATTCCTGCGACTCATTTGCCTCTTTCATTGCAACTTCGTAGGCATTATTTTCAAAAACTTCGTATCTCTTATCTGCCGCTTCTACCAAGTCGGCAAGTACTTGCGCCTTCATTTTTTCGTCTGCGTTTTCGCAGAGGCAGTAGCACAATGAACCATATCCGCCCTGATCGTATGCGCCTGCCTTATCTTTCGGGAAGTTTTCTTTATAGAATTCTTTGAAATCTTCCTCATACTTTTTGTCGCCCGTTGTACGGAATAGTTCTGCTGCTGCCCAATATAATTCATCATAGCAACAAGCATCACCATAAGTACCGCCACCACAAGGTGGTACTTCCTTATACTCAACGGGAATTACATCAATATTTGCTTTTGCAAAATCATAGGCACGAATTGATGCGCCAAACATTCTATCGGAAAAAGCACGGTCATACTCACGCCATGCACGAGATGCTGCTGCCATTGATGCGGCAAAACCTGCTGTTGCTTGGAGTGAAACAGGAGATACAAAAATCTCTGCTTTGTCTGTTTCGGGCATAATAAGATCGGGGAAATCAGTTGTACAAAGTTTATGATGAACTCCACCGTTCATATCCTGCATTTTGAGCATCCATTCGAGTTCCCAGCGAGCTTCGTTTAACACATCAGGTACACCGTTGCCACTTTCGGGAATATTCAAGTTCATTGCGCGTGAACTCGGATACAACTCGTTGATATAGCAAAGGTTATGTATACACTGATTGGCGGGTGTGATATATCTTCCGTAATCGCCTGCGTCATGCCAACCACCTGTTACATCAGGCAGACTCTCGGTGCAATCGGGTGCGATTTTTGCACTCTTTTGCAAGTGGCAAGCAGCGTGTTTATACACACCTGCATACTTCTCTTCAAGTTCAAAACCACAACGCTGAAAATAAAGCATTTTTATCATAGCAGGGAAAATATCTTTATAGACATTCTGCTTTATCTCGAACGGATAAGAACGGCCGTTATCGTTTTCGATGCAATATTTACCGCAAGTTTCGAACTCGGAAAAGTCATATTTATAGACATTCTGCTCGTTTGTTGTATCGAAAACAGGCTTGTCTGCACGGCCTGTATAGACGATTTCGTCCTTTTCAATATCAATTACTCTAAATTCGCCACCGATATCTTTTGCGACAGCGACTTTTGAATGTTTCGGCTCGTAGCCGACCTGGTTTACAGCTATATCCTTATTGTATTCCATAATTATTTCCCCTTTCGATTAGTTGATATTTTCGCAGAACGACCACACGTTCTGACAAATTCCGCTTTTTTCATCAATTTCAAATACTATTCCACCGACACTGCTTTTGCCCGATGCAAACTCAAACGGCACAGGCAACATATCCTTTACTTTGGTTATCGCAATATCGACATCCATACCAAGCACCGAGTTCCTCGGGCCTGTCATTCCCACATCAGTTATATAGCCTGTGCCTTTCGGCAAAATTTGTGCATCAGATGTTTGAACGTGAGTATGTGTGCCGAAAAGTGCCGACACTCTGCCGTCAAGATAGTAGCCCATTGCACGTTTTTCGCCCGTGGCTTCTGCATGAAAGTCCACAACAATGACACGGACACCGTCCGATTTTAACTCGTCTATAATTTCGTCCACAACTGAAAATGGATTGAGTGGTGCGTTGATATAAATCGCACCAAGAAGATTGATTACTCCAACTCGAACTCTGCCCATATCGCAGATTGTATATCCCTTGCCGTGGGCATTTTTGGTATAGTTCGCAGGGCGAATAACGCAATCGCTATTATCAAGCACATCGTAGAAGTCCTTACGACGAAATACATGATTTCCGGTCGTGATTATATCTGCGCCCGAGTCGAAAATATGGTCGCTCGTTTGCTTTACTATGCCGTTTTTATCGTATGAGTTTTCGCCGTTGACAATTGTCATATCAATTTGATGCTCCGCTTTGAACTTCGGCAGAAATTTTCGCAACGCATCACAGCCACTTGAACCGCATACGTCGCCAATGCATAATATTTTCATAAATTTTTCCTTTCAAAACGGTCTAAATTGAATCGATATAACTTTGCAAAATCATTACTGCCGCTACAGCATCTACAACTGCTTTTCGCTTTTTGCCACGAGTATTTGTCACATTCAATGCTTGATGCGACATCACAGTTGTACAACGTTCGTCCCACATTACCACGGGGATTTCGCTTTTTTCTTCGATGATTTTGCCTATTCGCTCACATTCGGTTGCTCGTTCGCCTTTTGAGCCGTCCATATTAAGTGGAAGTCCAACCACAATTCGTTCGGGCTTTATTTCCGAAACGCATTGCAATATTTCTTCGATTAGTTTTTCTTCGTTTTTTTGATGAATTACTCGGTTGGGCGAAGCCAACATTCCCATAACATCACACTGGGAAATTCCTGTTCGGGCAAGTCCCAAATCGACGCCCATCATCTTCATTTTATACACCTACTTCGCCACTATAATATTCCTTTTACATTATACCAACTTTTGCTCATTATTGCAAGAAAAAACACACGATTGCTCGTGTGTTTTTTTGTTATTATTTAAGATTTAGAGAAGTGATGATACCATTGCACGAACATCCAATGTATTAACGATGCCGTCTTTATTTACATCACAAGCATAGAAATCTTCTGTACCCTTTGCAGGTGTTTTACCAGCAAGTGTCATTGAGAGCAATGAACGAACGTCCAATGTGTTTACAACACCGTCGTTATTTACATCGCCCACTTTTCTTGTCGGTGTCGGAGCTTTTGTTGTGGTTGTAGGTGTATCTACGACAACTACTATAGGACTGATTTCAACGTCGAGTGCTGCGAAACCTTGGTTCCAATCTTCTCTATTCTTGAAGAAGAATTTAACGCCTTCTTCGCATACTGCGTCAACTCTATCTTCTGTCAAATTAGAAACATCAACAAAGAATGTTACCTCTTGACCTGTCGGGCAAGCGAGAATGTTTTCATCCTTGCTACGGTCGATAGCCTGACCTGCCATTTCATAAGCCAAACCTGTTACGATGTTGTTACCATATCTATCAGTTGCTTTGTTTACTTTTACTGTAAACATAAGTTTCTTTGTGCC
>CADBMQ010000198.1 GCA_902795765.1 Oscillospiraceae bacterium
AATTCGTTGTGTTTCATACCTGAACCCGAGAAAATCGGCAGTTTTTGACCACGAATAAGTGTCATCAAAGCATCAATAGACGAAATGCCTGTTTGAATAAAGTTACGGGGGTATTCACGGGTAACAGGGTTAATAGGAGTGCCGTTTACATCAACCTTTTTCTCGGGATAAATGTTGCCGAGACCGTCGATAGGACGACCAACACCATCGAAAACTCTACCGAGAATTTCGGGAGACAATGACATTTTCAAAGGCTCACCAGTCATAACAGTACCTGTATTAACAAGCGACAATCCGTTTGTGCCTTCGAAAACCTGAATAACAACACGTTCGCCGTCAATTTGAACAATTCTGCCTAAACGTTTTGTACCATTGTCCAAGCGAATTTCAACCATTTCCTCGTTTTTAGCACCCTTAACGTGATCCAAAACGATAAGTGAGCCGTTAATTGAATTCAAACCCAAATGTTCAATAACCATTTTGACACGTCCTTTCTCTAATCGTTGGTAATAGTTGAAACAGTTTCATCGATTTGTTTGATAAGCTCATCAAACTTGTCGAGACGATTGTTTTCAATATCATACTTAATCTTGATAAGTGATTCAAATAATCCACTTGCAGTAAGTTTTTGAATAGCAATACCACGATTAAGCATATCAAGACCTTTATCATAAAGGTGCAAAATAACTTCCATCATACGATATTGCTTTTCAAGCGGAACATAGGTATCTTCTTTGTGGAAAGCGTTTTGTTGCAAAAAACCAACACGAATAACACGTGCGATTTCGATAGTCAACTTCTGGTCATCTGGCAAAACATCTGCACCAATAAGTTTAACGATTTCCATAAGTGCGTTTTCTTCACGCAAGATAGCAATAAGTCTGCCACGAGCCTCCATAAAGCGGTGGTCAACATTCTGCTCATAGTAACGAGCAAGTGTTGTGTCATATTCACTATAACTTGTTATCCAGTTGATAGCAGGATAGTGACGAGCGTAAGCCAAGGCCTTATCTAATGCCCAAAAACAACGTGTGAAACGCTTTGTATTCTGTGTAACAGGCTCGGAAAAGTCTGCACCTTGCGGAGAAACCGCACCGATAACCGTTACAGAGCCTTGCTTATCGCAAAGAGTTTCAACCATACCTGCACGTTCATAGAAAGCCGACAAACGTGACGGCAAGTAAGCAGGGAAGCCTTCTTCTGCGGGCATTTCTTCGAGACGACCGGAAATCTCACGCAAAGCCTCTGCCCAACGTGAAGTTGAGTCAGCCATCATAGCAACATCATAACCCATATCACGATAGTATTCAGCTAAAGTAATACCTGTGTAAATTGAAGCCTCACGAGCCGCAACAGGCATATTTGAAGTGTTAGCAATAAGAACAGTACGATCTGTCAACTTTTTGCCCGTTCTCGGATCAATAAGTTCGCCAAACTCGTCCAAAACCTGTGTCATCTCGTTGCCACGCTCACCGCAACCAACATAGATGATAATATCAGCATCACACCACTTTGCAAGTTGGTGCTGTGTCATTGTTTTACCTGTACCGAAACCACCTGGAATAGCGGCTGTACCACCTTTTGCAATAGGAAGCATTGTATCAATGATACGCTGACCGGTAATAAGTGGAGTGATACATTCAAGTCTATTTTTAACAGGGCGAGGATCACGGATAGGCCACTTTTGGCACAAAGTCAAATCGTGTTCAACACCCTTTTTATCAGTAACTTTTGCAATAACATCGTTTACTTTATATTGACCGTCAGGTGCAGCATAACTTACAGTTCCTGAAATGAGCGGAGGAACCATAATTCTGTGTTCAATAGAAGCAGTTTCGGGGCAGGTAGCAATAATGCAACCACCAGAAACAGTATCTCCAACTTTTGCAGTAATTGTAACTTGCCAAAGTTTTTCTTCATCAAGTGCAGGCATATCCGAACCACGCTTGATAAAGTCGCCTGAACGAGCAGCGATTTCTCGAAGTGGACGTTCAATACCGTCGAAAATATTACTAATAATACCAGGTCCAAGTGTCAATGACAGTGGACTACCGGTTGATTCAATCGGCTCTCCTGGAGTAAGACCGCCTGTTTCCTCATAAACCTGAATGGTAGTGTTTTCGTTATCAATTCCGATAACTTCGCCGATTAACTTTTCGTGACCGACATAAACCATTTCGAGCATAGAAAAGTCGGATGAATTTTTAACGGTAACAACAGGGCCGTTGATTCCGTGAATAACATTAGCCATAATAAATCCGATCCTTTCGTTAGTTTATTTCCAAAGCGGAATTTTCTTCAAACCAAGAAGATTGATTTGCAAGTCGAGTGTCGATTGTATCATCATATACAATATCATTACAAATAACACGCACACCGCCGAGCAAGATTTCATCGTTGACTTTAACGGGAATACCAACAAGAGCGTCAACGACATTTTTGTCTTGACTGCGAACTTCGATATAACTGCCGTCAACAAAATATTCTTTCAATGAACCGACAGATTGTTTTAAAAATTCGTTATACTGTTCTGATTTGCAAAATTCGGCAATTTTCACACGAACTTGTTCGAAAACATCATTTTTAATCTTCTCACGTTCGCTGAAAAGTTCTTTGCGAACATCAAGAATTTTGTGAGAGATTTCACGACCGCAATCCTCATGAACAACACCTTTAAGTTTTTGAAGTCTGCCTTCGTAGTTTTGCTGTTCTGTGATTTCAGCCTCTTCAATTTTTTGTTGTTTATATTCCTTCATTTCCGCCAAAAAAGCCTCACGATTTTCGTTGGCCTCACGAGTGATAGCGGCAAGGAATTTACTATATTTTTGTTCTTCCTGAACCATAAAACCCAATCCTTTCGTAGCCCTTAATCAAGGTTAACGCC
>CADBMQ010000199.1 GCA_902795765.1 Oscillospiraceae bacterium
ATAAATGCGTCAAGGGTATGACTGGCAGTATGGAATGTGGAACAATAGCCGCAGTGGCATACTCACTCGCTCAATATCGTCTTGACAATGTATACACTCGCTCGGCACTCGGCGAAGTTCAAGCGTACATATTTTGGCCGTTGATTATTTATGGCTTATACGACCTTATTTTCAAAGATTTCAAAAAGCCATGGCTTTTGGCAATAGGCTATGGCGGAATATTACTCAGCCACACCCTTTCAACCGCTTTGGCGGTAGTGGTCGGCGTAGTTTTTGTGTTGGTCTATATAAAGAGAATTATAAAAGACAAACAGAAAATATTGAAAATTTTTAAAACCGCAGGTGTAACGCTTGTTTTAACCGCATTCTATTGGATTCCGCTTTTGGAAACAATTTTTTCGTGCGACTTAAATTTGTTCCATCCGATATTCAAGTCGGAAGATAATACAGTTAAGTTTATGAACGTGTTCCAAAATGTAAAACTCGATTCGGGGGCGGTTGGCGTTGGCGTTTCATTGCTTATAATGTGTATGCCAATCGTACTTTTCACAAAAAAATCTCCGATTAGAAAGACGTTCGATAGAAATTTTGGTAGAATTTCATTTGTAAATCTTTTGATTATATTTTCGGTTGTTTTGATATTTTTTGCAACTGATATAGCACCGTGGTCGATTTTAAAATATGTTCTTAATTTCTTGCAGTTCCCGTGGCGACTGTTTGCAGTTGTGGGGTTGATGCTGTCAATAGCAGGTGCGTTACTTCTTTATTTTGTCTTTAAACACGCAAACACACTTAAACTTGGAGTATGCTTTGTAGTTGCAGTTTTGGTTTTCACTTCTTATGCTCATCTTTCACTAATTCCACCTGGTAGATTGACATATTACGATGAAAAATATACGACAACGGAAACGGACTTTTCATATACGCTCAGCTGCGGTGAGTGGTTACCCCGAAAACTTGGAGAACTCGGATATGAAGGAATGAGTTCTCTTCATAATCGTGCAACATTCAATGACGGAACAAATGCTAAATATGAACGTGATGGTGGAACTACAACTGTCGAACTCGGTCAACACAAAACGTATGTTGATGTGCCGTACACTTGGTATAAAGGCTATAAAGCATACGATTCAAAAGGCAACGAACTTGAAACAAGTATGAGCGATAAGGGAACAGTTAGAGTTGATTTGAAAAATGCGTCTTTGGGAACGATAACTGTTAGTCATACTTGCACACCGATAAGACTTGTCGGAATACTCATTTCGCTATTAGGCTATGTTGGTTTGGTGATATTTTTGGTGTGTAAAAAGCGAAAAGATAAGTCAAAAAACAGAGTGGTAGCAGATAGATTATCATAAAAAAAGCCTCACAATCGTGAGGCTTTTTTTCAATCAATTACAATAAGATAGGTTGAAAACAACGGTAGGTCAAGAGTTGCATTTAGCACACCCGACTCGGTTTCGATTTTATTTATGAGTTCCATATCGTGATCGTTGTCGAGCAGATAAATCTTCGCATTACCAAAAACATCGCAAATATTCAACTCAACCTTTTCGCTTTTGGTATTGTCATCGTCGCAGTAGTGAGTTAGCATAACTGCAACCGAACCGTCATCGCCTTTTGACGCACATGCAAAAACATTTTCGTCAACTTTTGTTTCCAACTGTGTGCCACGTTTGTAAAGCTCGTTCCACATACGGAACGGGTAGTAACCCTTCAAAAGGTCGCAAACCAAATCGGTGTTGAACATACCGTTCATACAACACGGACGGGCATCGTAATACATAAGCATATCAACACTTGACGACTGACAATCGCACATAACTGCTGAAATAAACGAAGCGCCTTTAAGACCTTTTTCCTGACGCAATGTGTAAATCCATTCGTCACTTGTCCAACCTTTAACATAGTTCCATTCGTTGCAGTTGCTCTCGGCATTTTCGTAGCCGTTTTCGTCCATCAACTTGCGAATACGCTTACCTTTTTCGGCAACATATTTAGCATCGGAACAATAAGTGTGCCACGAGAAAAAGTCGATAGGCACCTGACGAGAGTTCATAGTTTTAAGGAAATCTTCTGCCCAATCCTCTCTCCAAGCAATAGCAGGGCCACCAATTTTCAAATGAGGGAAACAACTTTTAAGATGCTTTGCAGTTATTTCATATAAATCGAAAAACTGCTCACGAGTGCCACCCCAAGTCGATTTGTTGACGGCATCTTCCGAGCCGTCTGGCTCGTTCCAAATTTCCCAATATTCGATGTCCATCTCAAATCCGTTTGCCCAACCTTCGGTGTAGTGACGGATAATATGTTCGCAAATTCTTGCCCATTTGTGGAAGTCTTTCGGGGGAAGGGTATTGTACTTTTTCGACCAATGCTCAATCTTCGAGCCGAGTCAATAAAACACCTTTGTACCACCATACTCGATAACTTTCAAATACTCGTCTGTAATCTCGAAATCATAAGATTCGGGCAAAGTTTCATCAAGGTCGAAATTCGGAAAAACTGCCGAAATATCAACTGTGTGTTACGCACCGTAGTTGTTGCAAAAAGACGAATCGTGCGTTCTCGCATACGGAATTCCTGCCTCTTTCCAACTTTCGATATTTGTAATGCGTTGGTCTGCGTGGAATTTGTAAACAGGACCATTATTAACTGCGTGCATCGGCTTGATTTTGCCTAATTTTTCTGACGAAATAGATACTTTTTTCATAAAATCACCAACTAAAATTTGTTGTTACTTTCGCTTTTTTGTTTTGTGGCAACTGCCTTTCATACCACAACTTTCACAACCGCAACCACATGAAGAACGACCGTTTTTCTTGTCTTTAATCATCTTTAATACAACCAAAACAACTGCAACTAAAATGGCTAATCCGAGTAAAACAGTTGCAATGTTTTCGGTGATGAATTCAAACATACTCGTCCCTCCGTCTGCGATTATTCTTACAAGGTAAGTATATCATAACAAGCAAATAACTGTCAATTAAATAATAAAACAAAAGCAACGAAACATTTTCGTTCCGTTGCTTGATTTAAGTTAGTCGAGTTCGCCATTATAGGCTTTGCGAACACCGATTGCCAACTGGTCGGCACACGAAGTCGGGCGAATTCCACACAAGTTGCCTTTCAAGTAACTCTCGATTTTCTCAACAGTCCAACCGTCAACCAACTTTGAAATTGCAGATAAATTGCCGTTGCAACCGCCGATAAACTTGATGTTTGTAACCACATTGTCTTCAAGATGAAAATGAATTTCCATCGAGCAAACATTCTCTGTTTCGTAAACGTAATCCATAAAAAACACTCCTTAATATTTCATAAACAACGGCATAATTTTCTTGCCGATTTTGTACAGCGGACCTTCAAGTGACTTTTTAGCCGCTTTCAGTTGCTCTCTAATCGGGATAGCC
>CADBMQ010000200.1 GCA_902795765.1 Oscillospiraceae bacterium
AAATAATTCAGCACATTACGGCTATAAACATCCCTACCACTTGTATAACCTTCTAAGGTCTGATTCACTCGATATACAAAATACGGATTAGTATTCAATTGATACAACACAAATTCATAAACTCCTACTACAAATGCAAGCGCAATTAACAAAACTAAAAGTTTCTTTTTTACTGGACTATGATATATAACATTCCAAACCAAAACAACAACACAACAGCTTCCAAGAATTATAGCCCCTCTTTTCGCACTCAAAATTAAATATACAGAAGAAATTCCCAGCAAAACGATTTGCAAAAAAACATTATTTTCAAATATAACAAGCAGAGGAATAATGCTCAACAAAGCATAGACACATGTAATAGTGAAATCTTCTTGCATTACGCCATTTATTTCTGCAAGTTGTAATTGTATTTTTATCGAGCCATAAAAGGCATATATGGATGTCGCTAACATTACAAAGAAAATCTTTTTCATTCCTTTTTCATCAATTTGCCCTCTACAAGTAAAAACATAAATCGGAACTGAGGTCAACAAAGAAATTATAAGCCATATAAAATAATTCTCCTTCTTTATATAAGATCCTATAAATTGTATATAAACATCATCGCCTAAAACAATTAATCCTATTCCATAAACCGACAAGAAAAAAACAAATGCAAAAGTTGTTCTAAAATATGCCGGCAATTTAAAATTAGCTGCGGCATACACGGAATAATACAAAGCTGTTCCAACAAAAAAATACAACAACGCTGTAATTAATTTCGTCGAATGATAAACATACGGCGTCAAAGAAAAAATAATCCACGCAATTATGTAAAAATATGGAAAACTCAAATATTTCTGCATCAAACCATCTCGTAAAGCTTTAAATACATTAAAGCCATTTCTTTCCAGGAATATTCCTCTTTCAGAAGCAGCATTTTTTCCAAATAGTGCTTAACATCAACATTCTCTTCAATATATTTTTCAATCAATGTCATCAAACTATTCGGATTACCACTTTCAAAAAAATAATCCTTAGGAATTAAATGCAAAGTTTCTCTAAAACTAGACAAATCTGAGCATATTATTGGTCTTTCAAAATACAAAGCAAGCAAAAGCACTCCACTTTGAGATATTTCTCTATACGGAAGAACTATCACATCAGAATCAAGAATAATCTTGTTCAATTCATCATCTGAAACATATTCGGGTATAATACTTATATCAAGACCGTTGGCTTTCTTTTGCAAAATAGTCAAATAATCATCAGATGTTTTCCCAACAATAGTCGTAGACACTTTTTCCTGGATTTCTTTTGGCAACAGGGCTATCGCATCAACCAAAATATCCGTTCCCTTATAATAGCTCTGATTTCCATACATTACCAAGCGAAGTTTTTCACCCCGTTCATGAGGTGTAATTTTCAAATTTTTAGGTTCAAATATGCCATGGGGTATAACCTTGCAACGACATTCATCTATTCCAAACTCCTTGCAAAACTCTATTTTTGATGTTTGAAGGTGCAAAACGAACAAGTCAAAGAATTTATCTATTTGAACAAAACGTGATTTATATCTAATACGGGATTTATCATTGCTATTATGCGGATAAATATTATGAATGGTAAGCCATATTCTTGATTTTGGAGAAGCAATTTTTACTAGTCGGAGAAAAATTCGTTCAATCGAAGCCACTTCTAAAAAAGGCAACCACTGAAAATGAACTATTGAAGGGCGTTTCCAAAACACATAGAACATCAAATACAAATAATTCAAAAGGCCTTCAAAAGCTTTTATAGAACGCTTATATTTATTCTCGCTATTTTGAAATTTCTTAGGAATAAGGCTTAACAACCGTTTCGCATTGCACTTTATATCCCTAGAACTGATATTTGCAGCCAGAAGGGCCAACTCAGGTTTGTCACCTAAACACGCCGAAAGAGCCTCACATAAGGCGATATCATATTTGGGCACCTTGCCAGATATGTCAACCATCAAATACTTCATCGGCTTCTAGAAAATTCTTCCATTTTTATGATTGCAGATATTCGGTGAAGCAAGCCACAATAACTCCCTAAAAAGGAAAATATACCTCGAACAGCGTATAAAA
This sequence comes from Oscillospiraceae bacterium, assembly GCA_902795765.1. GTDB lineage: Bacteria > Bacillota > Clostridia > Oscillospirales > Acutalibacteraceae > RUG14109. The sequence continues at coordinate 2,094 of CADBMQ010000200.1, forward strand.
AACTAAAAAGTAATTTAAATCCAGGTCTATAGAGTAATCGAAGATGGCAAAAGCACTTCCTGTAGCCAAAATGCTGTTCCTTGTACTCCTGCGTATTGGTAACGTGGTTTATGGAACGTGCCCCCGACGAAACATACTTTTTATTCTGTTCATTCAAGTAATAATCCAAGACAAAAGCATACAGGGCATCAGAAACACGAAGTTTCAAGTAATCGGGATGAAATTTTGATGTATAAATTTCAACCCAGTCATCGTGAGTTCCAAGCATTAGATAGCCAACAAGTTTCCCCGAATCTAGTGCAAATCCAGCCCAAAATTCAAGTTTCAACAATACAGATTTTTCACACCGCCATTTAAAAGATTCATATGAATCTTCGTTATCCGCCTGTTTATACTTTAAATAAGCCTGATGATAGCATTCATAAAGAGCATCAACATACTCTTTCGGGTCAATCTTTTCAACTCTTACTTTGCGAAAAGCCTCTTTAATGTGCTTCCTTGAATTGCTAGATAGAGTGTTTATATCAAATGGAGTTTCCTTTATCAAGTACCACCATCCCGTATCATATCCGCAATCCCAATCCGTGGTATAACGGACAAGTAATGGTTTCTGTCCTTCAATATTCCAGATAGAACCATCTTTTAGCGGAGTTA
>CADBMQ010000201.1 GCA_902795765.1 Oscillospiraceae bacterium
AAAAATCTAAATCTTCCGACACACAATACTCCAAACAAAATGACCTTGAATACCTTGAACTCGCAAAAGAGCCTGAAAAGAATGAAGTAAGGTTAAGGGATATGGTTGATGAAGTTGCAAAAGAAAATGGATACAAAAAGAAGCACGGCAACAAAAATGCACCCTTTCGGGTGCATTTTTTACTTTTTAGGCTCAAAGGTTACAGAGCTGAATTTTTTCTGCATATCTGCTGCGACTTCGTTAAACAAATGGTGGAAATGGCAAGAACAATCGTTAGGGTGGTCGCATTTATAGTCGCTCTGTTGACATCTGCTTATCACAAGCGGACCTTCGATGATTTCCATAACCTGCAAAAGTGTAATTTGCTCAGGTGGGAGTGCGAGTTCATAGCCACCACCAACGCCTTTATACGATTTAACAAGTCCTTGTGTGGCAAGTTTACGCAATATTTTCAGCGAAAATCTTTGAGTTACTCCCGTCTTTTCGGAAATCGCATTTGCGTCAAGTCGCTTGCCCGTGTCTGCAAGGCATTGCACTATTCTAACTGCATAGTCTGTTTCAAGGTTGATTTTCATTTCTTAATCCTTACTTTATTTAATGTCTCTGAATTTGTTGCTGCGAACAGGATGACGAAGTTTACGCAAAGCCTTTGCCTCGATTTGACGGATACGCTCACGAGTTACCTGGAAGCGGTCGCCAACCTCTTCGAGAGTATGACATCTGCCATCATACAAGCCAAAGCGAAGACGGATAACCTCTTCTTCACGGCTTGAAAGTGTTTGTAAAACCTTATCAATATCTTCGTTTGTGATAGTTTTAAGCGCTGCTTCATCGGGTGCTAATGCCTCTTCATCACGAATGAAGTCCATAAGTCGGCTGTCTTCCTCCGGTCCTATCGGAGTTTCCATTGAAACCGGCTCCTGAGCAACACGGATTATCTCACGAACACGAGATACGCTGAGTCCCATTTCTTTTGCGATTTGGTCTTCGGTTGGTTCTCTGCCGTTTTCGTGGAGAAGCTGACTCTGCACCTTTTTGAGTTTATTGATCGTTTCAACCATATGAACAGGTACACGAATTGTACGAGCTTGGTCTGCGATTGCACGAGTGATTGCCTGACGAATCCACCAAGTTGCATAGGTCGAGAATTTAAATCCCTTTGTATAGTCGAATTTTTCAACCGCTTTGATAAGTCCGACATTACCCTCTTGAATAAGGTCAAGGAAGTGCATTCCTCTGCCGACATATCTCTTTGCGATACTGACAACAAGTCGCAAGTTTGCCTCTGTCAAACGCTTACGAGCCATTGCATCACCATCGAGAATTTTCTTTGCAAGTTCGATTTCCTCGTCGCTCGACAAAAGCGGTACTCGGCCAATCTCTTTAAGATACATCTTTACAGGGTCATTGAGCGTGATATTGTCAACAACAAGTGCGTTTTCGAGTTCTTCCTGTGATACCTCTTCGAGCTCACGAAGTTCGTTTTCGTCCGCAATATCGTCCATTTCAATCAACGGCACTTCTTCCATATTTTCGTCAAAATCGTTCGGGAGATTTGCCGCAAAATCATCTTCATTACGCTCGTCAACTTCCAAATTCTTTCGCTCCATATCATCAATAGTCTGGTTGATTTGCTTATCAATCTTTTCCATTTTATCTTTCCTTTCTACCTTTGAGATTTTCCGCTATTTTTTATTCTTGCCGATTTTGTCTATCAAAGACGCAAAATCGTCATTATTTAAATTGTCGGTATCGACAACTTTAACCTTATTTTTTTCCTCCTTTAAGACAGATATACAATCAAGCAACTGCTCTTCTGCATTTTTATATACAAAAGATGCTGTGCTTATCTGCACTATTCTGCCCATTTCGGAAGGAGAAAAATCGCCCGATAGCAATGTTATATCAAACTCGCTCGTTTTTTCGAGAACATTCGATATTGCTTTGAACACTCGTCTATGAAATGGTGTTACAAAATCATCTTCTGAGAGATCGTTTTTCACTTTGTCGAGCAGATAGCCATCGTGCATAAGCACTGACAAAATCGAACGTTCTGCCGCCGCCGCACGTTTATTGCTCTGCTCTTCGGGATTGATTTCGTCCACCTTTCGGTTGGTTCGAACTATATCCTTAAATGCTTTTGCATTTGAATATCTGCGTTTGCTTTTTGCTTTGTTTTTTACTCGTTCGAGTATGGTGTTTTTATTGATTTTGCACTCTTCGGCTACTCTTCCTACATACACTTCAACGCCCAATTCGTCATCTATCGACGATAGTATTTCTACTGCTTCGTTGAGGTATTCAAGTCGCTCGGCATCTATATTCAAATCAAATTTGTTTTTCGCCCGTAGTAGTTTGAAGTCTAACTCATTCTTTGCTCCGTCAAGCAACAATTTAAACCTGTCCGCTCCATAAGCTTTGATATACTCATCAGGGTCCTTACCGCCGTCTATCTGCAAAATTCGGAGTTTTAGTCCCGTATTTTGAAGTATTCTTGCGGCTCGATCTGATGCTTTTTGACCTGCCTCGTCTGCGTCCATTGTTATTATTACTTCTTTGCAGTATCTTGAAAGCAGATTCGCCTGTTCTTCTGTGAACGCTGTTCCGCAAGTCGCTACGGCAAAGTCAAATCCTGCTTGATGAAGTGCGATTGCATCCATATAGCCTTCGCACAATATGAATCGTTCGGATTTGGAACTTTTGGCAAAGTTCATTCCAAACAGAGTTTTACTCTTTTTATAGACGGGGGTGTCGTTGGTATTGAGATACTTACCACCCTCGTCCTCTGCGTGTTTTCGTCCGCCGAATGCAATTACATTTCCACGAAGGTCAATTATCGGGAACATATACTTTTTACGGAAGCGGTCATACACCTTACCGTTTCTGCCACGAACTGCAACATTGGCGATTACCATTTCCTCGTCTTTGAAGCCTTTTTTATGGAGATGATTGCAAAGTGCAGTCCAACTATCGGGCGCATAGCCAAGTCCGAAACGGACTATCGTTTTATCGGTCAGCTTTCGCTCTTTAAAATATTTATAGCCAATTTTTTGCGGATCGTTTTTAAGATATTCCGCATAAAATCTCGCAGTTTCTCGGTTGATGGCGTAAACTGTTCGACGAAGTTTTTCAGCAGAATCATCATAACCAGTTTCCGGCATACTCATTCCTGCACGATCGGCAAGGAGTTTTACCGCTTCGGTATAGTCAAGGTTTTCGGCATTTCGTATAAACGTTATAACGTCACCGCCCGAGCCACAACCAAAGCAATAGTATGAATTGGTTGAGGGATAGACTGTGAATGACGGAGTTTTTTCACCGTGAAATGGGCAGAGACCTTTATAGGTGCTACCTGTTCGTTTCAAATTGACATATCCGCCGACTATCTCTTCAATTCGGTTGCGGTAACGCAAGTCTGCTAAAAATTCATCGGGAAATCTCATACGTTACCACCTCCTTGACTGTATGGATTATCTTAAATCCCCCATGATTTCGGGATAAAAAGTTCTTTATAAATCATAATCGAATATCTATCGGTCATACCCGCAACATAGTCTGCCGCTGCACGAGATGGACCTTCTTTTTCGCAAATTTGTCCATACTCTTCGGGAAGTTTTTCGGGATTTTCACAGAAGTAGCGATACAAAGTTTTTATCATCTCTTCCGCTTTTTTCTCCTGACTTTTTGCGACCGGATTTGTATATACACTACTGTACATATAATCGTGGAACTGCAAAAATAAATCGTTATACTCGGATTTGAACTCAATATCGTTTTTGCTTCCGTCGATTAACGCTTTGACAAGTGTATTTATTCGCTCGGACTTTTTCTCTCCAAGTCCTTTACGAATGTCGAGTGGAATATCACTCGGCTTCAATATATTCGCTTTTACAGCATCGTCCACATCGTGATTCATATATGCGATTTTATCGGCAAACTTGACTATTCTGCCTTCGAGCGTATCCGCTTCCTTTCCGTGAGCATGGCATTTGATACCGTCACGCACTTCATAGGTGAGGTTAAGTCCTTTGCCGTTCTTTTCGAGAACGTCTACCACACGCAAACTCTGTTCGTAGTGGCGAAAACCACCTTCCATACACTCGGACAATGCTCTCTCCCCTGCATGACCGAACGGAGTGTGACCTAAATCGTGACCAAGACTAATTGCCTCGGTTAAGTCTTCGTTTAGTCGCAACGCACGAGCAACAGTTCTCGCTATTTGAGAAACTTCAAGTGTATGTGTCAGGCGAGTTCGATAATGGTCGCCTTCGGGCGCTATGAAAACCTGAGTTTTATGCTTTAATCGGCGAAACGCCGAACTATGTATTATTCGGTCTCGG